>CANGUZ010000039.1 GCA_947457255.1 Flavobacteriaceae bacterium | reverse complement strand
CCTCAACCTATTCATCTTTTTGAATGTATTCTAAAGCTTCCTCAAGTGAGAAAATAATTGGTGGAATAATCCTTGCTTTTTCATCATTTCCAGACGAACGAACGTTAGATTGTTTTTTCTCTTTAGTTACATTTACACACATATCATCGCCACGAGAGTTTTCTCCAATTACCTGACCTTCATAAATTTCGGCATTTGGTTCAACAAAAAACTTTCCACGATCTTGCAATTTATCGATAGAATAAGGAATAGCTTTTCCTTTTTCCATAGAAATCAATGAACCTTTATTACGTCCAGAAATTTCTCCTTTAAAAGGTTCGTATCCTATAAAACGGTGTGCCATTATAGCCTCACCAGCAGTTGCAGTAAGCAATTGATTACGCAATCCAATAATTCCACGTGATGGAATATTAAATTTCACAACCATACGTTCCCCTTTTGTTTCCATACTCAACATTTCGCCTTTACGTAAAGTAACAAACTCAACAGCACGACCAGAAAGAGATTCTGGTAAATCGATAGTTAATTCTTCAATTGGCTCGCATTTTTTACCATCAATTTCTTTGATGATAACTTGTGGTTGACCAATTTGTAATTCATATCCTTCTCTTCTCATGGTTTCAATAAGAACAGACAAGTGCAATACACCACGACCAAAAACCATAAACTTATCAGCAGAATCAGTTTCTCCCAACTTCATAGCCAAATTTTTCTCTAATTCTTTAGTCAAACGGTCTCTAATATGACGAGAAGTTACAAATTTTCCTTCTTTACCAAAGAAAGGTGAGTCGTTAATAGTAAATAACATACTCATTGTAGGCTCGTCAATAGCAATAGTTTGCAAGGCTTCAGGATTTTCAAAATCGGCAATGGTATCACCAATTTCAAAACCTTCAACACCAACAATAGCACAAATATCACCTGCAACAACTTCTTGTACTTTTTTACGACCAAGTCCTTCAAAAGTATGTAATTCCTTAATTCTAGATTTAATGATAGTACCATCTCTTTTAACCAAAGAAATAGGTTGGTTTTCTTTTAGCACACCTCTTTCTAAACGACCAATCGCGATACGACCAGTGAAAGAAGAAAAATCTAAAGAGGTAATTAACATTTGAGGTGTTCCTTCTGAAACTTTTGGAGCTGGAACATTATTAATAACCATATCTAACAATGGTTCAATGTTGTCAGTAACATTTTCCCAGTGGTCAGACATCCAATTATTCTTAGCTGAACCATAAACGGTAGGGAAATCCAACTGCCACTCTTCTGCACCCAACTCAAACATTAAATCAAAAACTTTTTCATGAACTTCTTCAGGTGTACAGTTTTCTTTGTCTACTTTATTGATAACCACACAAGGTTTTAAACCAAGGTCAAGCGCTTTTTGCAAAACAAAACGCGTTTGAGGCATTGGCCCTTCAAAAGCATCAACTAATAAACAAACGCCATCAGCCATATTTAATACACGCTCTACTTCTCCACCAAAATCGGCGTGACCAGGAGTATCAATAATATTAATTTTTGTTCCTTTATATTGTACCGAAACGTTTTTTGATGTAATTGTTATACCTCTTTCACGTTCTAGGTCGTTATTATCAAGGATTAAGTCACCAGTATTTTCGTTATCACGAAACAATTGACAGTGATACATAATTTTATCAACCAAAGTGGTTTTACCGTGATCGACGTGGGCAATAATTGCAATATTTCTAATAGATTCCATCTGTTATTTTTAATGGGTGCAAAGGTACACTTTATTTTGATATAATAATCCTTTGGTTTTTATTAGTTACAGTATGTTAACTTCTTAGATGATTATATCAAAATAAAATTGGGTAACTTTAAAAATTACCTAATAAATTTGCAATATTTTTTTTATATTTGAGTAATGAAAAACAAAGCAACTAAAATAACCTTACTCTTTGTAGTTTTTTCTGTGTCTCTTGCCTTAGTGAGTAATTTGCTTTTAACTAAATTATTTTATTTTCCATCTAATCTCTTTATTTATAACTTCTCAAAGGACTTGGGGTTTATTTTTTTGGCTGGGATTATATTTAAATATGTGCTTTCTAAAAACGATTCAAGAAACAGAAGAATATTTGAATCTCTTCAAAAAAGTAATGATGAGATTTTAAAATCGAATGAAAGATACGATATTGTTGCAAAAGCAACTAGTGATACTATTTGGGATTGGAAAATTATCGAAGATGATTTTGTTTGGAACAAAGGAATACAAGGAATATTTGGTTACAAAGCTGAAGATATAGGAAAAACATCTAAATGGTGGTTTGATCGAATTCATCCTGAAGACAGTATTAAAATGTCTATAAAATTATACTCATTTATAGAACAAAAAACTGAGAAGTGGCAAGACGAATACCGTTTCAAATGTGCTGATGGCAGCTATAAATATGTATTTGATAGAGGATTTCTTGTAAAAGACGATAATGGCAATGTGATTAGAATGATTGGAGCCATACAAGATGTTACCAAACAAAAAGAAGAAGAACAAAGACTTAAACTTTTAGAAACCGTTATTACTCAGACAAAAGATGCCGTAATTATAACAGAATCAGATAAGTCGAATAGAGCCGTACCAAGAATCGTTTTTGTAAACCCTGCATTTACTCAAATGACAGGTTTTCAATCTAATGAAGTTATTGGCAAAACTCCAACTGTTTTTATGGGTAGAAAATCGGTTAAAAATCAAATTGGTAATCTTTCGAAAGCCTTAAGAGGAAAAGAAGAATTTAAATTTGAAACTTTAAATCATAAGAAAAACGGTGATGAATATTGGGTAAACTTTTCTATGCTTCCAATTACTAATAAAGAAGGAGAACATTCGCATTGGATTTCTATTCAAAGAGATATTACTGAGGAGAAGAATCAAGAAAAAGAAAAAGAACATCTAATTCGAGAATTAACCAGGAACAATAAAGACTTGAAGCAATTTTCATATATCACTTCTCATAATCTAAGAGCGCCTTTATCTAATTTAACTGGATTATTAAATTTGATACAAGACATTCCTATTGATAATCTAGACTTAAAAGAAATACTGAATGGCTTTTCAACATCTACTCATTTATTAAATGAAACCATCAATGATTTAATGAAAGTTATCATTATAAAAGATAATCCATCTATTGAAAAAGAAGAAGTTTTAATTAAAGATGTTTTTGAAAATGTTTTCAATCAATTAAGTGTTTTAATTAGTTTGCATAAACCCATATTAAAAATAGAACTTGAAAAAGTCACGATTTTAAATGTTAATAAATCGTATCTCGAAAGTATCCTTTTGAATTTATTTACTAATGCCATTAAATATAGATCCCCAAAAAGAATTCTTAGAGTCTTTGTATCTTCAAAAGAAGTTGGCAATGAAATAATACTCATATTTAAAGACAACGGAATTGGTATAGACTTAGAAAGAAATAGAGACAAAGTTTTCGGATTGTATCAAAGATTTCATAATTATTCTGATAGTAAAGGATTAGGGCTCTATTTAGTAAAATCACAAGTAGAATCTATGGGAGGTACAATAAGCATAGAGAGCGAAGTTGATAAAGGAACTACGTTTACATTAACTTTTAAAAAATAATAAAAATGCACGATTTGATTTTATGTGTAGATGATGACCCAATTACTTTAATGCTTTGTAAAATGGTAATTTCGAAATCTTCATTTTCAAAAGAAATAATTACTGCTCAAAACGGAGAAGAAGCTTTAAATTATTTTGACAATTTAAAGCTAAATAATTTAGGTGAAAAAATAAATAAATATGCAACACTCGTTTTTCTTGACTTGAATATGCCTGTTATGGATGGCTGGGATTTTCTAGATCACTTTTCTAAAGAGGAATATACTTCTTTTTTTAAAGATACTAAAGTTATTGTACTATCATCAACAATAGACCCAGCAGACATTAACAAATCTAAAACCTATCCTATGGTTATTGACTTTATTTCTAAACCAATTACTAAAGAGGTTTTAGAAAATTTAAAAACATTGATGTAAAAAAAACTCCCCAAAAAGGAGAGTTTTTATTATTTTGAAATTGTAAAAATTACAATTTAGCTACATGCTTAGTTAATTTAGATTTTAAATTAGAAGCTTTATTATCATGAATAATATTTTTCTTAGCCAATTTATCAATCATAGAAATTACGCTTGACAATTTACTAGAAGCATCTGATTTATCAGTAGCTAATCTTAACGCTTTAATAGCATTACGAGTAGTTTTATGTTGATAACGATTTAATACTCTTCTTTTCTCGTTACTTCTAATTCTCTTTAATGCCGACTTATGATTTGCCATTTTATTCTTTTTTCTTAATTATTTTATAGTTCTTAACGAGAATATCACTCATTTAATTTAGAATAAAATTTTCATTCTAATTTAGAAGAACGAACCATTATTCTTCTAGTTTCTTCATTTCAATAAAAAAATGAAACTTTTGTAGCCCGTAGGGGAATCGAACCCCTCTTACCAGGATGAAAACCTGGCGTCCTAACCGATAGACGAACGGGCCATACTTCTCTAATGCGGATGCAAAAATACAACTATTTTCTAATCGTACAATAGTAGAGGTAATTTTTTTTTATTTTTTTTTAGTAGGCTTTCGCAAACAGCACTCTACCAGCAGATTCGCCTTGTGTAAAAACACATTTACCTGTCTCCTCTACTCTATTTAAAGGGATGCACCTAATAGTTGCCTTAGTTAATTCCTTAATTTTCTCTTCAGTTTCTGCTGTTCCGTCCCAATGCGCAGCGACAAAACCTCCTTTATTTTCTAAAACCTCTTTAAACTCTTCAAAAGAATTTACTTCTGTAATATGATTCTCCCTATAATCTAAAGCTTTTTCGAACAAATCTTTCTGAATTTGATCTAATAAATCATTAATGTAGGTTACAATACTATCTTTTGATATAATTTCTTTAGATAATGTATCTCTTCTTGCTACTTCAAAAGTTCCATTTTCTAAATCTTTTGGACCAACGGCAATACGAATTGGAACCCCTTTCAATTCCCATTCGGCAAATTTAAAACCTGGTTTTTGGGTCGTTCTATTATCAAACTTTACCGCTATTTTAAGCTTTTTAAATGCTGAAACTAATTCATTTACAACAATTGTAATGATTTCTAATTCTTCATCTGTTTTAAAAATGGGTACAATAACCACTTGAATTGGCGCTAAATTAGGCGGCAATACCAATCCTTTATCATCTGAATGAGTCATAACTAAAGCCCCCATTAAACGAGTCGAAACTCCCCAAGAGGTCCCCCAAACATATTCTTGTTTTCCTTCAGCATTGGCAAATTTTACATCAAAAGCTTTAGCAAAATTCTGTCCTAAAAAATGCGAGGTTCCTGCTTGCAATGCTTTTCCGTCTTGCATTAATGCTTCAATACAATAGGTTTCTTCAGCTCCTGCAAATCGCTCGGTCTCTGTTTTCAACCCTTTTATTACAGGAATTGCCATGAAGTTTTCGACAAAATCAGCATACACGTGCATCATTTTTTCAGATTCTTCTATAGCTTCAGCTTTAGTAGCATGAGCAGTATGTCCTTCTTGCCATAAGAATTCAGCAGTACGTAAAAACAATCGGGTTCTCATTTCCCAACGCACTACATTTGCCCATTGGTTTATCAATAAAGGTAAATCTCTATAAGATTGGACCCATCCTTTATAAGTAGACCAAATAATAGCCTCACTAGTAGGACGAACAATAAGTTCTTCCTCTAATTTTGCATTTGGATCGACCATTAATTTTCCTGGTTTATCAGGATCGTTTTTTAATCTGTAATGGGTAACAATAGCACATTCTTTTGCAAAGCCTTCAGCATTTTTTTCTTCGGCTTCAAACATGCTTTTAGGAACAAATAGTGGAAAGTAGGCATTGCTATGTCCTGTTTCTTTAAACATTCGGTCTAATTCGGCTTGCATTTTTTCCCAAATAGCATAACCGTAGGGTTTAATAACCATACATCCTCTTACACCAGAGTTTTCAGCAAGATCTGCTTTTACAACTAGTTCGTTATACCATTTCGAATAATCTTCTGATCGTGTAGTAAGGTTCTTACTCATATAAATAATTTGGCACAAATATTGTTTAACTTATTTTAACTAAATAGTTTGGCAAAACTAACTAATTTTGTAATGTCCAACAATAAAAAACCCATTGTTATGAAAACTAATTATTTTTCTACCCAAAAAATTTCCATATACTTATTATTTGGATTCTTTAGTATTGGTATGGTTTCTTGCGGTTCTTATCAAAACACTTCGTATTATGATAGTGATGGTATCTATGGTAGCGCAGAAAAACCAAGATACAATGATACACAAGTAGCACAAACTAGTCAGCAAAATAATGAGTATCAGAATTATTTTAATTCGTTACAAAATAACAACGGTCAGGCTGAGATAACTACTGATGTTGAAAATTACAACTCAAATATTTCAAATTCACAACAAAATGATAACCAAGGAATAAACAGCTTTGGTGGTTGGGGAAGCAATGTGAGTAATCCTAACATAAATATTTATACTTCCAACTGGGGTTTAGGCTGGGGATGGGATCCTTGGTTTGGAGGTAATTGGGGCATGGGATTAGGTTGGAATGGCGGCTGGGGCTGGGGTTGGAATGGTGGCTGGGGCTGGAATAACGGCTGGGGCTGGAATAATGGTTTTGGTTGGAATGGCGGTTGGGGTTGGAATAATGGCTGGGGTTGGAATAATGGTTTTGGTTGGAACGGTGGTTGGGGAGGAAATAATTGGAATAATAATTATTACCAAGCAAACGGAAGAAGAGATGTGTATAACAGAAGCTCAAACGGAACATACAATTATAATAGCGGAAGAAATCGTTATTCAAGTGACACCAATAGAAATTCATCTAATAGATTGTCTCAAAGTCCTACTTTTACAAATAGAGGAGCAAACAACTCAAATACTTCGAGAAATAGTTCTTCTAATACAAGAAATAATACGTACGGTGCACCTACTAGATCTGAAAACAATGGTTCAAGAACCTACAGTAATTCTGGCAACCAAAATAACTCACCAAGTCGTACATCCGCACCAAGTTCGTCAGGAAGATCTTCTGGAAGCTATGGTGGAGGAGGTAGATCGTCAGGAGGCGGAAGTTATGGCGGTGGTGGCGGTGGTGGAAGATCATCAGGTGGCGGAAGTTATGGTGGCGGAGGAGGAAGATCGTCTGGTGGAGGAAGAAGATAAAAAACACAGATTAAGAGTACCGCGAATAGAATTGACAATTTTTTGAATCTATTAACTATCAGAAAAATATAATTTATGAAAAAAGTAATTGTAATTATTATAATGGTATTTACTAATACTGTTATTTTTTCTCAAGGTATTGCAGATGCATTACGTTATTCTAAAGACAATTTAAACGGAACGGCTCGATTTCAAGCTATGAGTGGTGCATTTGGAGCGCTCGGGGGAGATTTCTCAGCAATAAATATAAATCCAGCAGGTTCAGCAGTGTTTTCTAACAATCAATTGGGATTTACTTTAAGTAATTTTAGTATTAAAAATAATTCAAATTATTTTGGAACTATAACAAACACAAATAATTCTAATCTCGTTTTAAATCAGGCAGGTGTAGTATTTGTTTTTAATGATTACAACCCAAAAAATAACTGGAAAAAATTAGCCCTTTCTATTAATTACGAAAATGTAAATAATTTTGACAATTCTTTATTTTCAGCAGGTAGAAACCCAAATAATTCAATCGATAAATATTTTTTAAGCTTTGCAAACCCGAGTATTGGGCAAAGAGGAATACCGTTAAGCGTTTTAGAAAATTCTAATTACGAAGATTTAAGTTATATAGATCAACAAGCTTTTTTAGGATATAATGCATATATAATTAATCCTGATAATCCTTCTAATATAAACAATGACACTTACAGTTCTAATGTTCCTTCTGGCACATACAATCAAAGAAATTTTGTTGAGTCTACTGGATACAACGGGAAATTAAATTTTAATATAGCCACTGAATATAAAGACAAATTGTATGTAGGTTTGAATTTAAATTCGCATTTTACAGATTTAAGACAATCAAGTCGTTTTTATGAAAACAATTCTAATAGCACAAATTCTGGGGTTAACAGTTTACGTTTTGACAATGAACTTTATACGTATGGTTCTGGTTTTTCATTTAACTTAGGTGCAATCGCAAAAATTACTAACGAATTTAGAGCAGGATTAGCCTATCAATCACCTACATGGTATCGCTTATTTGACGAATTGCAACAAACCCTAACTTCTACAGGTTTTAATTATGGAAATCCGCCGAATCCAAATTTATCCTCTACAACACCTGATTCAAATATAATAATTGCTTACCAACCCTACAGCTTAAGAGCTCCTGGTAAATGGACAGGAAGTTTAGCCTATGTTTTTGGCAAAAAAGGTTTAATCAGTTTAGATTATACCCGAAGAGATTATAGCAATACTATTTTTACTCCTAAAAACGAATTTCAAGTTGCAAACCAAATTTTAGGAAATACTTTAGATGTAGCAAGTGAACTTAGAATTGGAGCCGAATACCGAATCAAACAATGGAGTTTAAGAGGTGGCTTTAGAAACGAAAAAAGTCCTTACAGAAACGGCACTACCGTTGGGGACTTAAATGGCTTTTCTACCGGATTGGGATATAACTTCGGAAATACAAAACTTGATTTGGCATACGCTCATGCGCAAAGAAATTCTAATAATGCATTCTTCGCACAAGGTTTTACAGACGGAGCAACAATTAGAACCAAAAACAATAATATTGTAATGACATTATTGTTTGAGTTGTAAAAAATTAATGCTCAATAAGAAGCATTGCTTAGATATCTAGACTTTTTTATTACTTGAAATTGAAAATATACTTTTCAAGTAGAGAAAATGATAACGAATTTGCTTCATAAATATTCTTAAACCATAGTACTTCTAATGATAAAATGCGTAATTTTGCACTCCAATTTTTAAGTCTATGAGAACCAAATCGTTAAAGAAAAATAAAATCAACGTTATTACATTAGGATGTTCTAAAAATGTATACGACAGCGAAGTATTAATGGGACAATTGCGTGCCAGCGGAAAAGATGTAGTACACGAGGAAGAAGGCAATATTGTAGTTATAAATACCTGCGGTTTTATTGATAATGCAAAAGCAGAATCAGTAAATATGATTTTAGAATATGCTGATAAAAAAGAACGTGGTTTGGTAGATAAGGTTTTTGTAACCGGATGCTTATCTGAAAGATACAGACCCGATTTAGAAAAAGAAATCCCAAATGTAGACCAGTATTTTGGCACAACTGAGTTGCCTCAACTTTTAAAAGCATTAGGTGCCGATTACAAGCACGAACTGTTAGGTGAACGATTAACAACTACGCCTAAAAATTATGCCTATCTTAAAATATCTGAAGGTTGTGACAGACCTTGTAGTTTTTGTGCCATTCCTTTAATGCGCGGAAAAAACGTATCACAATCTATAGAAAAATTAGTTAAAGAAGCAGAAGGTTTGGCTAAAAACGGAGTAAAAGAATTGATTTTGATTGCGCAAGATTTGACTTATTATGGTTTAGATCTTTATAAAAAAAGAAATCTAGGCGAACTACTCGAAGCGTTGGTAAAAGTAGAGGGTATCGAGTGGATTCGTTTGCATTACGCCTTCCCTACTGGTTTCCCAATGGATGTTTTAGAAATCATGAAACGTGAGCCTAAAATTTGTAATTATATTGATATTCCATTGCAACACATATCCGATTCTATTTTAAAATCGATGCGTCGCGGCACTACGCAAGCCAAAACGACTAAACTATTAAAAGATTTCCGAGAAGCAGTTCCCGGAATGGCAATTCGTACCACTTTAATCGTAGGATATCCTGGAGAAACTGAGGAAGATTTTAATATTCTAAAAGACTTTGTTCAAGAAATGAAATTTGACAGAATGGGTTGCTTTGCCTATTCTCACGAAGAAAACACACATGCTTATTTATTAGAAGACGATGTTCCTGATGCAATAAAACAAGCTCGTGCTAATGAAATTATGGAATTACAATCACAAATTTCTTGGGATTTGAATCAGGAAAAAGTGGGTCAAACTTTTAAATGTATTATTGACAGAAAAGAAGGTAGTCATTTTGTAGGACGTACCGAATTTGATAGCCCAGATGTTGACAATGAAGTTTTGATAGATGCTTCGAAACATTATGTAAAAACTGGCGAATTTGTATTGATAAAAATTATTGAAGCTACCGAGTTCGACTTGTACGGAGAACCTATTTAATTATAAATCTATTGTGAAATCATTTTAAAATTTTAAATATGAAAACATTTCAAAAAATGGTAACTTTTGGCTGTATAGTATTAGCTGCAAATGCGGCATCTGCACAATTTGGTAATAATGGTATGGGCAACCCAAACAGAATGAACCAAATGAATAACGGAATGGGGATGCCAAATCAAAATAATCAATCAGTTCCAAAAGAGGTTCCAGTTGCAGTTACTGTTGGAAAAATAATGGAAAACCTAAAAACAGAATTAACGTTAGATGAACTTCAGGAAATTGCTATTTCAAACATAATGACCGAAAGCGTTAAGAAAAGTGAGGTTTTAAGAAAAAAGGAAATGCCACAAGAGGACAAGATGAAAGAAATGCAAGCTGAAGCAGATGCGACTGATATAAGAATAATGTATTTATTATACAAAAATCAGAAAGTAAAGTATACTGAACTAGTTAAAGAAAGAAAAAAAAGGTTTGAAGCCTTTTCTGAAAGATAAAAATAGCTAGGTTATTTTATTGAATAAAAAAAGTTCCAAATCGTAATGATTTGGAACTTTTTTTTATGAATTTGTTTCTATTAGAAACCGTAAACTACTGCTAAAGAAACTTGAGAAGCAGATTTAGTTGCAGCTAAATCAGAATCTAAAAACATTTCTGTAGAACCACTATCCATTCTAAATTCTGGAATAAATGTTAAGTTTCCTGATTTCAAGTTAGCAGATAAGGTAAAAGCAGTAACTGATTCATCTGCACTAACACCACTTAAAGCACCACCGTTATTCTTTTTAGCTGTAAAATTCTCAGCACGTAAAGCTAAACCAAAAGTTTTTGAAAAAGCATATGAAGGATACAAAGCAAAACCTGTAAATCCTGTATCATCTGCAACACCTGAGTAGTCAGCTGCGTTTATCCCTAATTTGAATTTTTCAGTAATTTGGTAGGCAGCTGTTAAATCAATAATAGTTCCTGATACAGATCCGTCTAAGTAGTTGATATAAGCCGTTAATCCTTCAACTGGAGCTAATGACAATTGAGCACCAAAAGCATTTAATCCAAAAGAGGAATTAGCTTGATATACATTCCATTGATCATTAAATGCTCCAACCATTAAACCAACTTTGCTAGAAATAGCATAATTAGCTTTAACCCCAGCGTTTTGGAATGGTCCGTTAGTAAACAAATAAGAAGTAGAATAATTTAAGTTACCTAAAGGAGAAATTACTTCATACCCAACAAAAGTAGCCATATACCCTGCAGTTAAAGTCAATTTTTCAGTAGCCGCATAAGAAGCATATAAATTTTGAATGTGGAAAGATTGTCCACCTACATCTGGTATAGATTGACCAGCACCTCTAGGTCCAAAAGAAACCTCACCTACAAATGATGTTTTTCCAGTTTTTTTCTTTAAAGCAATATCAATCATACCTAAAGATACTGAGTTCTGATCAGTTGCGAAACTTGTACCAATGTTAGGATTTTTAGAAAAATCATACTTGTAATACAAATCACCAGAACCAGAAATTTCTAACGGCGTATCCTGTGCAAATGTCATGCTAGTCGTTAGCGCTAAAGCTAAAATAAGTAATACTTTTTTCATTTTAAATTGTTTTAGTTAATGTTTTTTTTAGTTAATGTGAAAACAGCGTTAAAAAATGTTAATCACATGACAAACATAAATATTTTTATAATAACATATCATTTTAAGGGGGTGTTTTTAGTTATTTTTATTAATTTTTAAAATATACCCTATAAAAAATAGGGTATAAGTATTTTAAAAAAGATAAAATAATAATATGACAACAGTGACAAATAATTTTTTTGTGATTTTTATTAATTTTTAGAAATAAACAAAAAATGAATAATTAGGATTAATATTTAAAGTTTAATGAATCTTATATAGTTTTAACTCATTTTCAAAACAAACCCAAAACATTAAACAAAAGCAATGGCAATGTTCAAAAATTAATCAACATCATTTCGAATCATCAACAAAATGGAAATAAAAAAATTATGAAAAATATTTTAATTACTTCAATAATTAATAGTATTACTTCTACTTTCGATCAATCACGCGAGCTTGTGTAGCACAATAGATAAATTTTAATGTTAATTTAAAAAAGCTTGTTAACAATATTGATTGCTATTGTTTGCTTGGAGAAAGTTGTATAAAAGTAAAAGTTTTAAAAAGACTATCTACTAATTGCCTCTAAAGGAAACGATCAAAAAGAGATAAAGAGAATCTCCTAAACTTATTAAGTTTTAATCTTTAGTATTTATTTTAAAAATTGTAGTAGATAACTGAAAATAATTTATAAACAACCCATTTATGAGTAAGAGTTGTTCCCAAAACTAAAAATCGGTTTCCAAATGGCCCTAAATAAGTTTTATAAACAGTTGAATTATAGGGATAGATACCCAATTTAGAATAGTAAAGCGTTCTGTCATTGGAAAATTTTAGATAGCTTACAACCTAAATTTATAAATGAAGAATCATCAGAATCAGCAAGGAGCAATACTAAGCTAAATTATTAACAACAGAATCAATTATTGAAGTCAATTCAAATTCTAGCGATGCTTCAAGTCTATGTTCAAATATATGATAGATGGGTAAACTTTGCTTGCTATTTAAATCAAACTCATCTTTATACCAAAATCATTGCCCTAGATTAAGGTATTTAATGCAGTTCAAAAAGGGAATTCACTCTTAGAAAAATCAAAAATAAAAAAAAAAAAACTGAAGATCTAAAGATTGATAACTATCATTACCAAAATTAAAACACCTCTTCGAAACACCGTCTTGACTATTAGCTAAAGGCCAGTATAATCTTGCAATGATATAATTAAATAATCTGCGGGTAAATAATTATTAACTAAATCAAATTCTTGACGTCTTTTCAAAGCTCACCTATTATCAAAATACTCTTTTTTAAAAATATAAGTTATTCAAAAACAATCAAAAAACTTATCAATAATAGCATAATTAAAATAAAATTGTGATACTGGATAATTTCCGCCCCAAGATTGGCCTCTCCAATATATGTAAAATCTAAATCCATATTCATTTCCTATTTATTTTTTATTGTATCATTGACTACAACATCTTCATTAGATTAGGCGGATTTGAAATGGAACTATTTTGAGCAAAAACAACTTTAGAAAATATAATTAATAGTAAAATTAGAAATCCTTTACACCAAAAGCGCCATAAATTATAATAATCATTTATACTTTTTTTAAAAAAAGCTATTAATGCAATATTTAAAAAAAAATAGCAGCTATTCTTTTGACATACTAGACATTCTAGCTAATTCTAAATCAGGTTGTGCCACTTTATAAATTTTCATGTACATATTGGTTTTGGTATCAAAAACACCTTCTAGAACATGTATTTTATCTGCCAATAAAGCATTAAGATGTTCCATATCCCTGCACATAACATCAGCTTCGATATCAAAACCACCAGATACTAATGCAAGAAAACTAATTTCAGGCAACTTGGTTAGTTCCTCAAAAATAGTACTCAAATACGTTTTTGGCTTTACTGAAATTAAAATACTGGCATAAGCATTAAAACCAATTTTATTAGGATCTACTCTACCTATAATTTTTATTGTTCCGTCTTCTATCAAATTAATGTATCGATGCCTTATCGTGCTTACAGCTACATTTATTTCTTTAGAAATTTCGGTAAAAGACATTCTTCCGTCTTTTTGTAATAATTTTAAAATTTGATAATCTAAATCGTCGTTAAGAACACTCATATTGTTTGTTGTTTGCCATAAAAATAATAAATAAAACAATTACTTTTATATTGTTTTAATTTTAGAGTTAAATTATTTAATGCTTTTTTTGTAAATAAATTTAAAAATACACTATTATTTGTAAATTTATTCATTTTTTTAATATTATTACTAATAAGTTGTTTTAATTTTGCAACATATTGTATATTTGAATTTTAAAATTATTTATCATGAAATATAACGAAGTACAAAACTTTATAAACGGAGCTTTTAAATCAGGAAGTACTACAAAAACTCATTCTGTTATTTCACCTTTAGATGGTGGAGAATTATCAAATTTCAAAGAATCTTCTATGGATGACTTGAATGAAATTGTAATTGCTGCTCAAAAAGCCCAAAAATCTTGGCAAAAAGTAACTCTAAAAGAAAGAGTTCAGGTTTTATACAGATACCGACAATTATTAGAAAAAAATAGCGTAGAACTTACCGAAATTATATACCAAGAAAACGGTAAAATACATAGTGAAGCTAAAGCCGAAATTGACAAAGCTATTGAACTTACCGAGTTTGCTTGTTCGCTTCCTCAATTTGTAAATGGTGAGAATATGGAAGTGAGTAAGGGTGTTTACTGTTCCTCAACAAGGCATCCGCTCGGGGTAGTTGCGTCTATTGCTCCTTTTAATTTTCCGAGTATGGTTCCACACTGGACTCTAGTCAATGCAATTGCCCTTGGGAACGCAATGATTTTAAAGCCTTCAGAATTGGTTCCTATCAGTAGTCAATATATTGCTAAAATGCTTAAAGAGGCTGGGTTACCGGACGGACTATTTAATATAATTAACGGCACTCAATCTACGGTAGAAAATATATGTGACCATCCAGATATTAAAGCGGTTACTTTTGTTGGATCAACTAAAGTAGCAAAAATAGTATATCAAAGAGCCAGTAACAATTTAAAGCAAGTACTTGCTCTAGGTGGCGCAAAAAATCATATTGTTTTATTACCCGATGCGCATCCTGACATGGCATCTTCTAATATAGTTGCCTCAATGAGTGGTTGTGCAGGACAAAGATGCATGGCAGCTGCAACACTAATCGCTGTTGGTAACTGTGATGCTATTTTAGATAAATTGGTTGGAGATGCTTTAAAAATTCAGTGTGGCACCACACTAGGCGCTGTTATTACACAAGCCTCAAAAGAAAGAATTGAAAGTTATATCACTGAAGCTGAACAGCAAGGTGCTAAAATTATTTTAGACGGACGAAATACAATAGTTCCTGGTAAAGAAAATGGTTTTTATGTTGGACCAACTATTATAGACCATGCAACAGCTGACATGAGAGTTGCCAGAGAAGAAATTTTCGGACCGGTTTTAACTATAGTTCGAGTAAAAACTATTGATGAAGCATTAGCTATTGAAAATGCAAATCCATACGGAAATGCTTGTTCCGTATTTACTCAAAGTGGAGGGTTAGCGAATTATGTTACCGAGAATGCTTCTGCTGGAATGTGTGGCGTAAACATTGGAGTTCCAGTTCCTAGAGAGCCTTTTGGTTTTGGAGGATGGAATGAATCACGATTTGGCTCAGGCGATATTACAGGTAAAAGTTCTATTATTTTCTTTACAAAAGAAAAGAAAACAACTACCAAATGGAATCCGGAAGCTGGAGTAAATTGGATGAGTTAAAAAAATAAGAAAAATATAAATCATATTTAAAAGAAAGAATAGAGAATAATGAGGCTGTCCTTTTTTTAGCTCTTGATGAAGGAAATAAAGCAGTGGGCTTCCGCATTAATTTACACTACTTTTTCTTCCTTAATTTTAAATAATATGTAAGTCAATGCCAAGTTAAGAATTAATAGTTTTGGTAAACAATTAAATCTTAAAATCATTGAATTCGATTCTAATTTAATTCGATTAAGAACAGCTAAATTATAGCATCATCGCTCTTGGATAGTGTCATAAATAAGATTCATAAGAGATGAATATTTACAACGCCAAGAAATTGTTAAAATAAATTAAAAATATTATGATAGATACCTTGATTTCAAACAAAGAACAAATAGTAAGTGATAGTAAACAATTTAGTTTATTTTCATGGTCTGCTCAAGCAAGTCTTAATCCAATAGCTATAGAAAGAGCAGAAGGCGTTTATTTATATGATTATGACGGGAATAAGATTATTGACTTTTCTTCAGGATTAATATCAGTGAATATTGGTCACGGTGATCAACGAGTTACCGCAGCTGTTGTAGATCAAATGCAAAAAGTAAGTTTTGTAACTCCTACTTGTACCACTGAAATTAGAGCCAAATTAGCAAAAAAATTAGCCGAAATATGTCCAGGTGATTTAAACAAAGCTTTCTTTACTTTGTGCGGAACTTCATCTGTAGACAATGCGATAAAACTTGCACGATTATATTCTGGAAGACACAAAATTATTGGAAGATATAGAGCCTTTCACGGTGGTTCTATAGGCGGAATGTCAGTAGGTGGGGATCCTAGAAAGCTAGCAAACGATTCGCAACAAATGACAAATGCAGTACTTTTAGACGATCCGTACTATTTTTTTGGAATGAAAAATCTTGATGATGAAACTAAATTAAATTTAAGTTTAGAATATGTTGAAAGAGTAATTCATTTTGAAGGTAAAACCAATATTGCTGCTTTCATTTTTGAAGGCGAAAGTGGTTCTTCTGGTTGCCTACATTACCCAAAAGGCTATCTAAAAGGAGTGAAAGCACTTTGTGAAAAATACGGCATTTTATTTATTGCTGATGAAGTAATGAGTGGATTTTGTAGAACTGGCAAATGGTTTGGTTTTGAAAATCACGGTATTATTCCAGATATGGTTTGTATGGCAAAAGGACTCACTTCTTCCTACTTACCTTTAGGATGTTTGATGGTTTCAGATAAAATTGCTGAGAAATTTGACAATACACCAATGATGATTGGTCTTACCTATAATGCACATCCCGTTGCAATGGCAGCAGCACTGGCAGTAATAAACATTTATGAAAGTGATAATTTACTAGAGAACACCAAGAAAATGAGTGCTTATTTAGAATCGAAAATTGAAGAAATGAGAAGTAAACATCCAAGTATGGGCGCTTTTAGAAATACTGGGCTTTTAGGATGTTTAGATGTTTTAAAAAATAAAACTACAGGAGAATTGATTGCTCCTTATAATGCCACTGGTGATGATTTGAAAATAACAAATATTATTGGAGCTAAGCTAAGAGAATTAGGTCTTTATACTTTTGTTCGCTGGGGTTATATTTTTATTGCTCCACCTTTAATTATAAATGAAGAACAAATTGATGAAGGATTGGCTATTATTTCAGAAGCGTTAAGTATAGCTGATGAACATTTAATTTAGAAATTTTTAATATTTCATTAAATACAAAACAAAAAACCACTCAATAGAGTGGTTTTTTGTTTTGTATTTAAATAACTTCAATACTACATTCCATTTATTTTCTCTAATTCTTCATGCAATCTTTTCGCTAAATTTTCATCGACATTTACTAATGGCAATCTAACAGTGTTTTCCGACAATCCTAGTGATTTAAAAATTTCTTTTATTCCTGCAGGATTTCCTTGTTCAAAAATCATATCGATACTATCTAATAAAAGATAATGCAACTCATAAGACTCTTTAACTTTATTTTGCAAGGCTAGTCTTACCATATCAGATGTTTGTTTTGGAAAACCCTCCCCTATAACTGATATGACTCCGCTTCCTCCTGCAAAAATAATAGGCAAGGTTACCATATCGTCACCAGAAATAACCAAGAAATCTTTTGGTTTGCGTTGTAATAATTTCATAGCTTGAACTACATCACCTGCAGCCTCTTTAATAGCAACAATATTTTTAAAATCAGTAGCTAAACGAATCACTGTCGATGGCAATATATTGCTCGCTGTTCTTCCAGGCACATTATACAAAATAACAGGAATAGATGACGCTTGAGCAATCGCTTTGAAATGCTGGTATATTCCTTCTTGAGTAGGTTTGTTATAATAAGGAGAAACCGATAGGATGGCCACAAATGGAGATAAATCTCTGGTTTTTAATTCTGTAACAACCTGATGTGTATCATTTCCTCCAACCCCAAGTACTAATGGCAACCTATCGTTATTAGCATCAATAATAGTTTTTATAACTAATTCTTTTTCCTGGTCATCAAGAGTAGCATTTTCGGCAGTAGTCCCTAAAATTACAAGATAATCAATTCCGTTATCAATTTGATAATGAACGATTTTTTTTAGAGCTTCAACATCTACAGATAAATCCTTTTTAAATGGTGTAACTAGTGCAACTCCTGTACCTATTAATGATTGCATATTATATTTTGTTTAATATTTTTAGATATTTAAATAATTCTTCTATGAATACCTTATAGTTTTCAGCATTTGTTTGAATCATAAAATGATTCAGTTTTTTATCAATTGAAGCAAATCCTACTTTAAAACTCGCTTTTGATTGATTGGAAACTAAAAGCAGTGCAGATTTTTCAGTAT
>CANGUZ010000038.1 GCA_947457255.1 Flavobacteriaceae bacterium | reverse complement strand
TTTTGCCCAAGTTCCAAATATTAAATGGCAAAAATCCTTTGGTGGAACTGAATTTGAAGTAGCCTATTCAGTAATTGCAACGTCTGAGGGTGGAATAGTTTTTACAGGGGAGACTAGATCAGCATATGGTGATACTGGAGCTAACAATAATGGTAGATTTACTCTTTGGGTTGTAAAATTGAATGCTGCTGGAGCAATTCAATGGCAAAAACCATTAGGAGGGACAAAAAACGAAAAAGGAAGTAGTGTTATTGAAACCAGTGATTTAGGGATTATTGTAGCTGGATATACAAATTCAAACGACAATGATGTAACACTAAATAAAGGGGAGAACGATTTTTGGGTGATTAAATTTAGTGAATCTGGAACTATTGAATGGAAGAAAACATATGGGGGTGCAGGATCAGATGAGACTTCAAAGATTAAACAAACTCAAGATGGAGGCTACGTTGTTTGTGGAGTAACCAATTCAACAGATGGGGATATTACAAATGCAAAAGGGGAACAAGATTACTGGGTTATTAAATTAGATAGTAAGGGAAATCTAATTTGGCAAAAAACGTTAGGCGGTTCTAGGATTGATCAAACATCTGATCTTTTAGTCACAAGTGATGGCGGATATATTGTTGCAGGTAGATCTATCTCTACCAATGGAGACGTTACAAATACAGAAATAGGTTACTGTGGATGGGTAGTAAAACTAGACCAATTTGGTACTATTGAATGGGAACAATGTTTTAAAAATGGAGTGACAGCTATTCAATACATTCCTAGTTCAAACGAGTATATTCTTGTAGGATATGGAGAAGGATTAAATGGGGATTCTTGGATCACAAAAATAAATAATGTTGGTGATATTGTGTGGAAAAAGAATTTTGGAGGTTCTAATTATGAATTAACAAGATCAGTTTCATTAACCACTGATGGTGGTTTCTTAACTTGTGGTGTAACCTATTCTGACGATGGTGATGTAACAAATTATAAAGGTAATGGAGATTTTTGGTTAGTAAAATTTGATAAAAATGGAGAATTAGTTTGGGAGAAAACCTTTGGAGGATCTGGAGGAGACATTCCTTATGATATGACAATTTCATCTTCAGGTGAAATAATTTTAGCAGGAAATACCAATTCAACAGATGGCGATATTACTGATGTAAAGGGCAATTCTGATATTTGGATTGTTACACTAGAAAGGGAAACTCTAGAAAATAATAGTTTTAATAAAGATTTATTTTCTATGTATCCCAATCCAGTTTCAAACTTTTTAAACCTTACTTTTTCTGATACAAATCAAGAAAAGCAAATTTTGATAGTAGACATGAATGGTAAAATCGTAATAAATAAGAATCAAAAATCAAATAAAGTAAATGTCGAAAATTTATCTAAAGGAACTTACAATATCCAAGTTAAAACTAACTCTCTGCGCTACTCCAGTAAGTTTATAAAAAAATAGAAATGCTTATTACGGTTAAACTTAAATGGGATTATGAATTGTAAATTACTGTATTTATATGTTTTATGATTTCATCCTTATCTGTAAAACAATCAAACCATTTGGTTTGCTCATTTCTTTTAAACCAAGTCAATTGTCTTTTCGAGAATCTTCGGGTGTTTTTCTTGATTTCTTCAATAGCAAATTCTAAAGTAAATTCGTTATCAAAAAAACGAAACAGCTCTCTGTAACCAACCGTTTGCAAAGCATTTAATTCATTATTTGGAAATAAGTCTTTGGCTTCAGCCAATAAACCATCATTGATCATAACATCAACACGATGATTAATTCGGCTATAAATAATACTTCTTTCTGCTTCTAAACCAATGAGAATAGGAGTGAAGTTTCTTTCTTTCTTTTTCTGATTAATAAAAGATGAATACGGTCTTCCAGAACCCATACACACTTCAACAAACCGCATCATTCGTTGCGGGTTTTGCAACGTTTGAGGATTTTCTACAGTTAATTTTTCAAAATAAGAAGCGTCTAAATTCCTCAATTGATTTTGTAAATAGTCAATTCCTAGTCTATCATAATCAGCTTGAATAGCCAAACGAACTTTAATATCAATTTCAGGAAAATCATCAAAACCTTTCAAAATCGCATCTACATACAATCCTGAACCGCCTACTAGAATTACAAAATCATTGGTCAAAAACAATTCATCAAGTTTAGCAATAGCTTCTTTTTCAAAATCGCCAACAGTATAATTGTCAAAAATAGATTTGTTTTGTATAAAATGATGCTTTGCAGAAGCTAATTCTTCTATACTTGGAACAGCTGTGCCAATTGTCATTTCCTTAAAAAACTGTCGGCTGTCGCAAGAAAGAATGTCGCATTTAAAATGCTTCGCTAAAGCAATACTCAATGCTGTTTTTCCAATAGCCGTTGGTCCAACAATGGTGATGAGAAATTTAGCCATGACTAGAATTTTTTAATTTTCAAACTCTTACTTCTTCTAATATGACCTTGGATAATATTTCGAGTGTCTCGATTGTTTTGCATCGGAATAATAATATTTCTAAGGATTTCGAGGTTGTTAATTTGATAATTCAAATCATAAAAGGCATATCCTTTATAAATCCCGTTTTCTATCAAAATAGCGCTTCGTTCGTTAATTGTTCGTCCTCTATCAATTAAAACCATATTCTGATTTTCGAAACTATTTTTGTCTATGTAGGATTGAACTCTTTCATTATAAACTAATGGTGAAATTTTGCCAGTACAAGCACCATCACATTCTTTTATTTTGTATTGAAAACACTCCGATTTAGTAATGTAAAGTCCAGTAAGTTTTTGACACAAATGATATTCAGAAGCAATTCGAAATAACGTGTTTTTCCCTTCTTGTAGCGTTGTAAATGAAGTGATTTCTTTTTTTCGACCATCGGCTTTTTGCAATTTTAAATTCAGATAACCATTATTGTCATATTCTGAATACAAAGCCCATTGAAAAATAGTCTTGCGTTGTGCTCGGTTTAAGATAGGTTTATTGATTTTTATTTCTTCACTTTCTTTCAATAAAGCAATCAATTCGCTACCTGTCTCATCATAAGTTACTGTAAAAACTTCAGCTTGAATTTTTTTGCATTTTGTAGTCGTTCCAGTAAAATGCTGATTGATTCTTTTTTTAATATTTCGGCTTTTGCCAATATAAATCAATTCGCTTTTTTCGTTATGAATGTAATAAGTTCCCGTTTTTGAAGGCAAACTTTCAACGATATCTAATAATTTGGGAGCTATCCCTTTAACAATTTCTGTTTTGATAAGTTCTTTCAGAATCACTTTTTCTAAATCCTTATCTAAAAGCATTTTAAAGAGTTTCACAGTTGCCAATGCATCTCCACTGGCACGATGCCTGTCTGCCATAGGAATTCCTAAAGCACGAACCAATTTACCTAAACTGTAGGAGGGTTGTTCCGGAATTAAAACTTTAGCCAGTTCGACTGTACAAAGCGTTTTTGCTTCAAAATTATATCCCAATCGACGGAACTCAGTACGGAGAATTCGGAAATCGAAACTTGCATTATGGGCAACAATGACACAATCTTGAGTGATTTCAATAATCCGTTTGGCTACTTCAAAAAACTTAGGTGCCGACCGCAACATCGCATTATTTATTCCAGTCAGTTTTACAACAAATGGCTGAATAGGAATTTCTGGATTGACCAAACTAATAAATTGGTCTACAATTTCATGACCATCATATTTGTAAATAGCAATCTCTGTAATTCCTTCTTCGTTAAATTGTCCTCCAGTGGTTTCTATGTCGAGTATTGCGTACAAAATAAGTGTTCAGTGTTTAGTGTTCCTTTGCAAAATCTCAAATCAAAAATCGTTATTCTGCAATCAGAAATCAAATTCGTCCTCCAAATATACTACTTCCAATTCGAACCATAGTGCTTCCACATTCAATTGCGAGTTTGTAATCGCCAGACATTCCCATAGATAAAGTTAGAAGTTGGAAGTTAGAAGTTAGAAGTTGGTTTGTAGTATCAAAAATCGTTTTCAAATGTGTGAATTCTTTCTTGATTTGCTCTTGATTATCTGTAAAAGTAGCCATTCCCATTAAACCAACAATTCGAATATTTTTCATTTCCTGAAATGTTACAGAAGATAGAATTTCATTCAATTCATTTTCATCAAGACCATATTTTGTTTCCTCTTCAGCAATATGAACTTGCAGTAAACAATCAATAATTCGATTATTTTTTTGTGCTTGCTTGTTTATTTCCTCTAATAATTTGAAACTGTCTACACCATGAATCAAGCTTACGAATGGTGCCATAAATTTAACTTTATTGGTCTGAACGTGACCAATCATATGCCATTCGATATCTTTAGGCATTGCTTCCCATTTCTCAGCCATTTCTTGGATTTTGTTTTCACCAAAAATGCGTTGACCCGCATCATAGGCTTCCATTAAATCAGAAATGGGTTTGGTTTTAGAGACTGCAACGAGAGTTACATGTTCTGGTAATGCCGATTTTATGTTGAGTAGATTTTGTTTTATTGACATTTTTAAATTATCAATTATTAATTATTCATTGTTAATTTATAAGAACTGTTTAGCCACTTTCTCTGCTTTTTTACTTTCACTATAATCATAAAAGCCTTCTCCAGATTTTACTCCTAATTTTCCTGCTCGAACCATATTGACTAATAACGGACATGGCGCATATTTTGGATTTTTGAATCCGTCATACATTACGTTTAGAATTGCCAAACAAACGTCAAGTCCAATAAAATCAGCTAATTGTAATGGTCCCATCGGATGACCCATTCCAAGTTTCATAACGGTGTCGATTTCATAAACGCCAGCCACTTTGTTGTAAAGTGTTTCTATGGCTTCGTTAATCATTGGCATCAAAATTCTATTGGCTACAAAACCTGGATAATCGTTGACTTCAACTGGGGTTTTTCCTAGTTTTTCTGATAAAGACATAATAGTTTTCGTCACTTCGTCACTCGTATTGTATCCACGGATGATTTCGACCAATTTCATAATAGGAACTGGATTCATAAAATGCATCCCAATAACGCGTTCTGGATGAGCAACTACTGCACCAATTTGCGTGATGGAAATAGAAGAAGTGTTGGTCGCGAAAATGGTATTGTGCGAACAAAATTCGTTCAGTTGCTTGAATATATTCAGTTTTAATTCTACATTTTCAGTAGCGGCTTCAACGACTAAATCTACGCCAACGACACCATCTTTTAGGTCGGTATAGGTTATTATATTAGTGATTGTTTTAACAACATCTTCATTTGTAATGGTTTCTTTTGCAACCATGCGTTCTAGATTAGCAGCAATAGTTGCCATCCCTTTGTCTAACGATTTTTCGGAGATATCAATTAGTTTTACGGTAAATCCGCTTTGCGCAAATGTATGTGCAATTCCGTTTCCCATTGTTCCAGCACCAATTACGGCTATTGTTTTCATATTTAAAACTTATTTTTTAAAACAATCAATAATTTGATACGCCACTCTCAACGCATTTGTTCCTTGTTCTAGAGTTACAACCGGAGTTGTATCCGTATTTATAGCATCGGCAAAAGATTCTAGTTCATCCAGTATTGCATTGTTCTGTTCCACTTCAGGATTGGCAAAATAAATTTGTTTTTTAACCCCTTCGGCATTTTGTAAAATCATATCAAAATCACCAGGAATTTCGGGAGCATCTTTCATTTTAACAACTTCGCAAACTTTGTCCAGAAAATCAACTGAGATATAAGCATCTTTTTGAAAAAAACGAGATTTACGCATGTTTTTCATTGAAATTCGGCTTGCAGTTAAGTTGGCAACACAGCCGTTTTCGAATTCAATTCGTGCATTGGCAATGTCTGGCGTATCACTAATTACAGAAACACCACTAGCATTAATATTTTTCACTTTTGAATTTACGACACTCAAAATAGCATCAATATCATGTATCATCAAATCTAAAACTACGGGAACGTCTGTACCTCGAGGATTGAATTCTGCCAAGCGATGCGACTCTATAAACATTGGGTTTTCAATCATGCTTTTTGTAGCAATAAAGGCAGGATTGAAGCGTTCTACGTGACCAACTTGACCTTTTACATTAAATTCTTTAGCTAAAGCGATGATTTCTTCAGCCTCGGCAACCGTATTTGAAATGGGTTTTTCTATAAAAACATGTTTGCCAGATTTGATGGCTACTTTTGCACATTTATAATGAGAAAGAGTAGGGGTGACAATATCTATGACATCAACTGTATGAATTAATTTGGCAATAGTATCGAATTGTTTGTATCCAAATTCAGCAGCTATTTTAGCGCCATTTTCATGATTTTCATCGTAGAAGCCTACTAATTCATATTTCTCTGATTGTTGCAATAACCGCAAGTGTATTTTACCAAGATGACCAGCACCTAGAACGCCAACTTTTAACATAAAAATGATTTTGAACAAAAATAGGAATTAATTGATAATGGATAATTGATAATTGATATTTTGTTTTCTATTTTTACCAAAATAAATCAATTTAAGTTTTGAAAGACACCTCCAAACATCAAGGACTTCGTAATCAATTAGTAGCTGTTTTAAAAGAAAAAGGAATAGTAGATAAAAATGTTTTGGAAGCCATAAAAATAATTCCAAGGCATTTGTTTTTAAATTCCAGTTTTGATGATTTTGCCTATCAGGATAAAGCATTTCCAATAGGAGCTGGGCAAACTATTTCACAACCGTATACCGTTGCTTTTCAATCTCAATTATTAGAAATTAAAAAAGGACATAAAATCCTAGAAATAGGAACAGGTTCTGGATATCAAACTGCTGTTTTGTGTGCTATGGGTGCCAATGTATATAGTGTAGAACGACAAAATGAATTGTTTAAACAGACATCTGTTTTGTTGCCCAAATTAGGGATTCGTCCTAAGCATTTGTCTTTTGGAGACGGCTATAAAGGCTTACCGAATCATGCTCCTTTTGACAGTATTATTGTTACTGCCGGAGCACCAATAATTCCAAAACCATTAATGGCACAATTAAAAATAGGAGGACGGTTAGTTATTCCTTTAGGGGAAGATATTCAAGTGATGACAGTTTTAATTCGCAAAAATGAAACCCAATTTGAAAAACATGAATTTGGCGAATTCCGTTTTGTTCCATTATTAGGAAATAAAAATTAACAAATGTTTTTGAACTACTATATCGATTTATCTCTATTTTTGAAACGTAAATAATTATAAATTAAATTCTTACTTGTACATGAAAAAGTTGTTCTCCTTTTTTTTATTTATTTTTTGTTGGATAGTTTCTGCCCAAACTATAACAACAGTTCCCGCTATAATTACAGATGATTATACGGGAATAATAACCATTACTTATGATCCAGGTTCAAGTGCTATGGCAACAGCTACAAATTGTTTTGCTCATACAGGTGTAACAATTGCGGGAACTCAATGGAGATGTGCTCCTACTTGGAGAAGCGGTTTGGCAAAGCATAAATTAGTTAAAAACGGAACGAAATGGGTATTAACTATTGATAATATGTATAATTATTATACAAATTGTCCAGGAACCTATCAAGAGTTATCTTTTGTTTTTAATGACGGGCCAGGTGGTACTAGAGAAGGTAAAGATGCTACTGGAAAAGATTTTTTCATTCCAGTTGTTCCAGCAGGAGAATTGAATGTTAAGTTTGCCTCTACTTCTTCCTCAGGTGCTATAAATCCTGGAAGTACTGTTACTTTTTCTGCAGATGCGACTAGTAGTTCTACGTTGAATATTAAAAAGAATGGAGTCGTAGTAAAAACAGAAAGTAATAGCACTACTATTACTCATAGCGAAGTTTTAAATGCAGTTGGAGATTATGTTTTTACTGTTGAGGCAGTTTCAGGAATTAAAACCGCTACAGATTCACGTTCAGTTGCCATTATTTCTGGTTCAGAGAATCAACCAAGACCCTCAGGATTAATAGGTGGTATTACATATAATTCTTCAGATAATACTAAAGCGCATTTGTGTTTGTATGCTAAAGATAGAAATAATGTTTTACCCGATAACGTTTTTGTAGTTGGTGATTTTAATAATTGGGGAATTTCAAATGCCTATCAATTAAAAAGAGATGGAGATACTGGTTTTTGGTGGATAGAGCTTACTGGTTTACAACCTGGAGTTGAATATGCCTTTCAATATGCTTTAAAAATTGGAACTAGAATGGTAAAAGTGAGTGATCCCTATTCTGAAAAAGTTTTAAATCCAGATGACCAATGGGAGCCAAAACAAAAATATCCTAATTTAAAGCCGTATCCTTCTCAAGGTGATGGTTATGTTTCAGTATTACAAACCAATAAGACTAAATATAATTGGAGTCCTGAAACATTAAATTTTGTAAAACCTAATAAGAACAATTTGATTATTTATGAACTATGGGTTCATGATTTTTCATCCATTCGTAGTTTTAATGCAGTTACAGATAGATTAAATTATCTTCAGAACTTAGGTGTAAATGCAATACAAATTATGCCAATTACTGAGTTTGATGGAAACATAAGTTGGGGCTATAATCCAACTCATTACTTTGCAGTTGATAAATCATATGGAACTGAAGACGATTTGAAAAAACTTATTGATGAATGTCACAAAAGAGGTATTTCTGTTATATTGGATATGGTTTTTAATCATGTTACCGGTTCTGCACCTCAAGCTAAGATGTACTGGGGAACCAATTCTATAGCTACTAACAATCCTTGGTTTAACCAGATAGCGCCACATGGTGCTAGCGTTAATCAGGATTTTGATCATAATTTTCCTCAAACACGTGAAATGTTTAAGCGTGCTCTTAAATATTGGATAGATGAATATAAAGTTGACGGCTACCGTATGGATATTTCACATGGTTTTTGCGGAACAAATTGCAGTAATCGTACTGAAATTATGTTTGATTATTTTAATAATGGTGTAAAAGCAGGAAATCCTGACGCCTATTTCATACTAGAACATTGGGAGCAAACAGCAGGTGAAAGAGAAAATTATATTAATTTTGGAATGATGTGTCATTTAAACAATACTAAAAGTTACGAACAAACTGCTATGGGTTGGCTAAGAGATGGAGATGATTTAAATAGCTCAAATCAAGATGGTTTTTTAACCTATTGCGAAAGCCATGACGAAGAGCGAAATATGTTCAAAGCGAAAACTTTTGGTAATGGGCCTACTGTAAAATCTGAAGCAGGGCGAAGTTTTAGAGCTCCTTTGAATACTGCATTTAATGTATTGCTAAATGGTTCTCACATGATGTGGATGTTTCAAGAATTAGCTTATGATATCAGTATTTTTAGTAATTCTACAGGTGCCGCTGGGAATAGAACCGATCCAAAGCCAATTCCAGAGAGTTTAAATTGGTATACCAATTCAAATCGTATGAATTCGTATCAAAAAATAGGTCAATTGATTCAATTACGAACTAGAATTCTGCCTAATTTATTTTCAGGCAATCCTTCAAGTAGTGATTTAGGTGGCGGTAAGGCAGCGAGAAGTGTAATTTGGGGTTCAGGAAACGAGCGTGTCTTTGTTGTAGGTAATTTTAATGCTCCAACCGATGGACAAACATTTACAGGACCTGTAAATATTACTTTACCAGCGGGAAATAATTGGTTTGATTATTTAGCAAATGGTAGTGTTTCAATATCTTCTGGAACAAATGTATCCTTGCAGCCAGGAGAATTAAAAATTTACACTGCAACTCGATATACTTTGCCTACAGTACCCAATTCCTATACTGATTTTACTCTAGGTTTAAATGAAATGAATAAGGACGAAGTAGTATGTAATGTATATCCAACATTAGTAAATGAAACAATGACAATAGATACTAAGGAATCTATTAAAGATATAAAAGTGATTGGAATTAATGGAGTAACTTTTTCGCCTATATTGAATTATAATGTAATTGATGTTTCTAAAGTTAATTCAGGTATTTATTTGTTGCACATTACTTTTAATAACAATAAATCGAAGACAGTTAAATTTTTTAAGAAGTAAAGGAATACTTTTTTATAAAAAATGATTTAGTTTTATTGGTAAGAAAAAATAATAAACATACATTTGCATATTATTAAGAAAAAATCAGGAAAACATGTTTGAATTTTCACAGTATTTAGGCTTTCTACTTTTTTTAACCGTTCTGTCTATAGGATTTTGGTTAATGTTTTTTCTAGTTGCTTTTGTCCAGTATTGGGTGGGAGGAGCTTTGTATGAAATGTATAAAGAAAGAAAAGCTAAGAAAAATCAATCTGTTTAATAGATTGATAAAAGAGGCTGTCTATTAGACAGCCTCTTTTTTTATTTTTCTTTTAAAATGTGATTTAGAAATTTGTTTTTTATTCAGGAATTTGCTGGCTTAAGCAATGTAAGGTTCCGAATCCCCATATTAAGTCTATAGCGCTTATTCCTATAATTTCTCTTTTTGGAAAGCAATCAGCAATTATATTTAATGCAATCCTATCGTTTGCATCATTAAATGTGGGAACTAAAACGCAGTTGTTTAATATTAAGAAATTGGCATAACTAGCAGGAATTCGCAATCCGCCAAATTCTAATCGTTTGGGCATAGGTAATTTTATAATTTTTGGAGGTAAGCCATTTTCTAAGGTAGCATTTTGTAAAATCTTTAAATTTTCTTGCAAAGGTATGTAGTTATTGTCTTTTGGATCAGATTCTATAACGGTAACAATAGTATCTTCATTAACAAATCGGCATAAATCATCAATATGGCCGTGTGTGTCATCACCTTCAATTCCGTCTTTTAGCCAAATTACATTAGTAATGCCTAAATACTCCTTAAATATTACTTCATAATCGGCTTTAGTAAATCCGAGATTTCTGACTTGAATACTTGGATGCATCAAACATTCTTCTGAAGTGAGTAAAGTTCCTTTTCCGTTAACTTCAATGGCACCACCTTCTAAAATTATTGGCTTGCCTTTATATTTAACTTGAGTTAGTGGTATATTTAAAAAATCGGCAACTTTAATCGGAACATGTTTGTCTAACTGAAAATTTTTATATTTTGCCCAACCATTAAAGTTAAAATTTAAAGCTTCTCTTTTGGACCCATTTTTCACAAGTATTGGTCCGGAGTCTCGCATCCAACTTCTATTGGTTTTATGTATGATGAAAGAAATATTTTCAACTTGAACATGCCCTGTTTGCAGCATTTCAAAAACTTTTTCTTTTAATTTCTCATCAGCTACAACCAGAAAAACCTGCTCGAAGCTAGCTACTTTCTTTATAAATTCTACAAATGCCCATTGAATGGCTTCGTATTTTCCAGGCCAATCTTTGCCGTTATGCGGAAAGCAAAGTAAAATACCTTGCTGCTTTTCCCATTCTGCAGGAAATCGTCTATTATTAGTAGTACTCATTATTAATCGATAGCTCTTTTAGTAATATCTCCATAAGCATCGATACGTCGGTCTCTAAAAAAAGGCCAGTTCTGACGAACGTTTTCTTGTAAGTCTAAATCAACTTCGGCAATCAAAATTTCTTCTTTATCAGTAGATGCTTGAGCTAAAATCTCTCCTTGTGGTCCAGCAATAAAGGAAGATCCCCAAAATTGAATTCCAGCAGTCCCTTCAATATATTGCTCTAAACCTATTCTATTGGCAGCAGCCACATAAACACCATTAGCAACAGCGTGCCCTTTCATGACATTCATCCAAGCGCCTTGTTGGTTTTCTCCGTATTCTTCTTTTTCAAGCGGATGCCAACCAATTGCTGTTGGGTAAAACAAAACTTCAGCACCTTGTAAAGCGGTTAAACGAGCTGCTTCAGGATACCATTGATCCCAACAAATTAAAGTTCCTATTTTTCCTTTTTGTGTAGGTATAGTTTTGAAACCTAAATCTCCTGGAGTAAAGTAGAATTTCTCATAGTAATGAGGGTCATCAGGTATATGCATTTTTCGATATAATCCCGCTTCAGTCCCATCGGTATCAATAATATAAGCACTATTGTGATAAATTCCTGCCATTCTTTTTTCAAAGAAAGGAACTATAATTACTACACCAAGTTCTTTTGATAAAGCACTGAAAGCAATAAACGATGTGCTGTATAAAGGTTCCGCTAAAGAAAAATTATTCACATCTTCACTTTGACAAAAATAATGACTACTGTACAATTCGGGTAACGAAATGACTTCAGCACCTCTGCTTGCGGCATCACGAACCCAAGATAAACATTTTTTCAGATTGTTTTCGGCAATATCATTCAGATTCAATTGAATGACGGCTATTTTGTATTTCTTGTTTGGCATGACAAAAATTTAGACTGCAAAAATAGTTATTTTTTGTAAAGAGAAGGGAATAGGTTTATGTGTTTTTTTCCTTTATAATAGGAATATAATTTTCAAAATGAATGGATAATTTAAGCTCATTTAATTGAATTGATTTATACTTATTTTTTAAAAATAAAAGGGTTCTTGAAATTTGTGTTTGAAAACACAATGATTTCAAAAATCAAACATATCTAAAGAGTACTTGATAAAGATATAATAAGAAGTAAAAATGTTGCTTAATTGCCTTTAGCCAAAATAGTTTTTAATCAACACGTCGCCAATATACAAAATATAAAAAGTCATTTTTTTTTACTTGTGTTTATTTTCAAAAAGAAAAAAATCACAAGAGTGCAATAAAAAAAATAGTTTCAAAAAAAGTATCTTAGTTTACATCAAAAAAAAGCAACTTACAAAAAGTTAATAGCTATTAAAATAAGTTTTATTTTTTAAACCTCAATCGGTTTTTCTGCATTAAAGATAAAATACAAACCAACCAATATAAAAGGAATACTCAGCCATTGTCCAGTAGACAACAAACCTAACGAATCTTCAAAACCGCCTTGACTTTCTTTTACATATTCTACCACGAAACGCACAGACCACAACAACACTAAGAATAGTCCAAATAGAAATCCTGATTTCTCTTTAATATTGGTTTTCCAATACAAGAAAAATAAGATGGCAAATACAAAAATATAGCAAAACGATTCATACAACTGTGCAGGATGTTTGGCGGGTACTTGTTGCAAAAGTTCTGAAAATTGAGGATTGGTGGCTATTGAATGATAGGCTTCTTTTGGACTTGTCATTTGCGTTGTTTCCATAGCATCTCTAGCACTAAAATGATCTCTTATAAATTGAATTCCAAAAGAGGATGTAGTTTCTTTACCCACAATTTCAGAATTAAAGAAATTACCTATTCTAACAAAAATTGCACCACTAGCAACAGGAATTACAACTCGGTCTAAAACCCACAGTAAAGGTCTATTCATGACTTTTTTACTAAAATAATACATAGCAATAATAATGGCAATGGCAGCTCCATGACTTGCCAATCCTTGAAAACCAGTAAACTCAAAAACAGGGTCAAAACGAAATGGTAAAAGAATTTCTGACAAATGGTTGCTGTAATATTCCCAATCGTAGAAAAAAACATGGCCCAGTCGTGCACCAAGTAAGGTGGCTAGAACCGTCCAGATAAATAAAGAGTCTAATTTTTCTAAAGATTCGTTTTCGTTTTCAAATATTTTTTTCATGATGTACCAGCCTAATCCAAAGGCAATTACAAACATGAGGCTGTAATATCTAATTACGAAAAAACCTAAATCTATTCCCTCCGAAGGATTCCAAACGATGCTTAATGGTGGTATCATTGTATTTTTGTCTTAATTAGTTGATGTAAAAATAAAGATTTAAAATATATTAAACCTAAATTTATTTATTCTTTATGATTGCAGTTCATTTTTAATTCTTTCTCCTTTTGTGAGGTTGGCACTGGATCATAGCCACTTTTTCCCCAAGGATGACAACTTAAAATTCTTTTTGCCGCTAGGAAGCTACCATAAAATAATCCGTGAATCTTGAGTGATTCAATAGCATAGTGGGAGCAGGTGGGTTCAAATCGGCAGGTGGCAGGTGTAAACGGTGAGATAGCGACTTGATAGAATCGAACGATAAAAAGAAAGGGCAATATGAGTATTCTTTTAACAGTCAATTTATAAAGTAAAAGTAGTTCCATCTTTACCATCCTTCAATTGAATTCCTAACGCCACCAATTGGTCACGAATATGATCGGACATCGCAAAATCTTTATTGGCTCGGGCGTCATTTCTCATGGCAATTAACATTTCAACAACCCCTTCTAATTTTGCATTCGAATCACTTGACGTTTTGGTATCTTCTAAGCCTAAAACATCAAATACAAAGGCTTGCATTGTTTTTGTAAAATCGGCCAAATCATCAGCGGTTAATGCAGCCGAATTGTCTTTTAATAGATTTACAAATCGCACACCCTCAAATAGTTGAGCAATTAGAATTGGAGTGTTAAAATCATCGTTCATCGCTTCATAACACTCTTTTTTCCAAGTAGGAATGTCTATTGTAGAACTATTTTTTGGCGCAATTTCTTTTAGGTTTTGCATGGCTTCCATCAATCGGTTGTACCCTTTTTCAGCAGCAACAATGGCATCGTCAGAAAAATCAAGTATACTTCTGTAATGGGCTTGCATCATAAAAAAACGGGCAACACTGGGCGAAAAAGCTTTGCTAAGAAATTCGCTACCGCCAGTAATAATTTCTCTTGGTAAAATATTATTTCCGGTAGATTTAGCCATTTTTTTACCATTTAGCGTGAGCATATTAGCATGCATCCAATAATTCACCGGAGTTTGACCCGTACAAGCTTCATTTTGTGCAATTTCGCATTCGTGGTGCGGGAATTTCAAATCCATTCCACCTCCGTGAATATCAAAATGATTGCCTAAATATTTGGTGCTCATGGCAGTACATTCTAGATGCCAACCCGGAAATCCATCACTCCAAGGCGAAGGCCAACGCATAATGTGTTGGGGTTCGGCTTTTTTCCATAGTGCAAAATCTTGTGGGTTCCTCTTATCCGATTGTCCGTCAAGATCGCGAGTATTGGCCAGCATGTCTTCAATGTTTCTACCGCTTAGTTTCCCGTAATGATTGGTTTCATTAAATTTGACAACATCAAAATAAACGGAGCCGTTAGCTTCATATCCGATTCCTGAAGCAATAATTTTTTTGATAATTTCTATTTGCTCAATAATATGTCCCGTTGCAGTAGGCTCTATACTTGGTGGTAGAAAATTAAATTCATTCAAAATTTCATGAAAATCTACCGTATAACGCTGTACAACCTCCATGGGTTCGAGTTGTTCTAAACGTGCTTTTTTAGCAATTTTATCTTCGCCTTCATCAACATCGTCTACAATATGACCCACATCGGTAATATTTCGCACATAGCGCACTTTGTAACCTAAATGCAATAAATACCTGAAAATCATGTCAAAAGACATAAAAGTCCTTACGTTTCCTAAATGTACATTGCTGTAAACAGTTGGGCCGCACACATACATGCCCACATTTCCCTCGTGAATAGGAACAAAGGTTTCTTTTTCTCCCGAAAGAGAGTTGTATATTTTGAGTGTATTGGATTTGTATAAAGGCATTTTTTCGAAGTTTTCAGCTCCCTCTCCTTTAGAGAGGGTCGGGGTGAGGATTAAAACTTGGTTTCCAACTTAATATAGTCTAAGAACTCTCTACGAGTTTGCTCTTCTTTAAATTTTCCGCCAAATTCTGAGGTTACTGTACTGCTTTCTATGTCGCGAATTCCTCTTGAATTAACGCACAAATGTTTGGCATCGATAACGCAGGCTACATCTTGAGTATTTAAAGCTTTTTGTAATTCCTGAACAATTTGCATGGTTAGGCGTTCCTGAACTTGTGGTCTTTTTGCAAAATAATCAACAATTCGATTCATTTTAGAAAGGCCAATAACTTTACCGCTAGAGATATAAGCTACGTGTGCTCTTCCTACAATTGGTAATAGATGATGCTCGCAGGTAGAATAAAGCGTAATGTTCTTTTCTACCAACATCTCTCCATATTTGTAATTGTTGTCAAAGGTAGAAGAATTTGGTTTTTTAGACGGATTAAGTCCGCCAAAAATTTCTTTAACAAACATTTTAGCCACACGATTTGGAGTACCTTTTAAACTGTCATCTGTCAAATCCATTCCTAATGTTTTTAGAATGTTTTCGACGTCTTTTTTTATTGATTCTATTTTTTGATCATCAGGCATATCAAAAGCATCATTTCTTAAAGGATTGGTTGCTGATGTTGCTATATGGCTGTCTCCAATTTCGTCTTGAAAATCTTCGTTATTAGTCATTAATAGGTATTATTTTTTGTAGTAATTTATTTGAAAAGCCAAAGATAATTAATTAAAATTAAAGTATTTCTATAGACGTTTAATTTTGATATTTTTAACTGCTTTTATAAGTATTGATTTAAAAAAATAGAGGTTCCTCCTTATGAAAAACCTCTATTTTTTTGAAATTAATAGGTAACTATTTAGAATTGTAGACGGTAATCGCTTCTTTCAAAATTTGTACTGAACGTATCAAGTCTTCTTTATTCAAAACATAGGCAATTCGAACTTGGTTCAAACCAACACCTGGAGTAGAATAAAATCCGCCAGCAGGAGCCACCATAACAGTTTCATTGTTTGAATGATAACTTTCAAGTAGCCATTGCGCAAAATCATCAGTATTGTTAACAGGTAATTGAGCAATGCAATAAAAAGCAGCTTTTGGTGTAGTTACTACAACTCCGTCTATTTTATTTAATTCTGATATTAAAGTATCTCTACGTTCTTTATATTCTGAAATGACTTCGTCAAAATAACTTTGTGGAGTGTCTATTGCTGCTTCGCAAGCAATTTGCTCCACCGTTGGCGGACACAAACGTGCTTGTGCAAATTTCATTGCAGCTGCTATAACTGCTGAGTTTTTTGTTACCATACAACCAATACGGGCGCCACACATACTGTATCTTTTAGAAACAGAATCAATCATTATAACGTTTTGTTCAATTCCTTTTAAGTTCATTACTGAAAAGTGTTGGTCTCTTTCGTCATAAATAAATTCGCGATATACTTCGTCAGCAATTAAAAATAAGTCGTGCTTTTTTACCAATTCTCCCAATTGATTGATTTCTGATTCAGAGTATAAATAACCTGTTGGATTATTGGGATTACAAATTAAAATAGCTTTGGTTTTTGGCGTAATGGCTTTTTCAAATTCTGCTATGGTTGGAAGTGTAAATCCACTTTCAATGTTAGAAATTACAGGAATAACTGTTGCACTTGATTCTTCCGAAAAAGCACTGTAATTAGCATAAAAAGGTTCAGGAATAATGACTTCATCACCTGGATCCATAATACTGCCAAGGGCAAATAGTAGTGCTTCAGAACCTCCTGTGGTAATCATGATATCTTCAAAAGCAACTTTTACATCTTGATTGGTATAAAATTGAGCTAACTTTCTTCGGTAACTTTCGTAACCGGCTGAAGGACCGTATTCAATAATATCTAAGTCGATGTTTTTTATCGCTTTTATAGCAATTTCAGGGCTTTTTATATCAGGCTGTCCAATGTTTACATGATAAACTTTTAAACCCTTTTTTTTAGCCATTTCTGAATAAGGAGCCAATTTCCGAATGGGTGATTCTGGCATTCTTCGTCCTCTAATTGAAATTTCAGGCATTTTTTGTAAAATTTGATGCAAATTTGCGATTTTTTTTCGAATGTTAGGAAGTAATTCCTTATAATTTGTCATTAATAGGTGATTATTAGCGACTATTTTGCTAACTTTATACAAACAATTCTCATGAGAAAAGCAATCGTTTTGTGTTTCATGTTAGTTTATATATTACCTGCTTTAAGCCAAGAAGGGTTTCAATTAGATGCGGATAAAAAGAAAGTGTCAATTCCTTTTAGACTGATTAATAATTTAATTTTCATTCCAATTTATATCAATGGTATTGAGTTGAATTTTTTATTAGATACAGGTGTTGAAGAAACGATTTTATTAAGTCTTGAAGATAAAAACGAACTTAACTTAAATAATGTCGAAAAGGTTAAGCTCAGAGGTTTAGGAAACGAAAAATCTATAGAAGGTTTAAAGTCAAAAAATAATGTTTTATCAGTAAATGGATATACAGACAACAGCCACAGCTTGTATATTGTTTTAGACCAAAGTTTTAATTTTTCTACTCATATCGGAATTCCTGTTAATGGTATTATAGGTTATTCTTTTTTTAAAAATAATTTGGTTAAAATAAATTACGACAAACACAAAATTACGATCTATAAAGAGAATAATTCTATTCGGAAAAAAATCGAAAAAAGATATACTTCTATTCCCATTTCAATTGAACGTAGTAAGCCTTATGTTCGAGCTCATGTGACTATGAATGATAAAGAAATTCCAGCCAAATTGCTTTTAGATATAGGAAATAGTGATGCCGTTTGGTTATTTCAAGACATTAATAAATCATTTCAAGTACCAGCTACTAATTTTGAAGATTTTTTAGGAAAAGGGTTTAGTGGAGATGTTATGGGTAAAAGAACTCGAATTCCAAAATTTCGTTTAGATACGTTTGAGTTTTCAAATCCTATTATTGCCATGCCTGATTCAAATTCTATAAAAAATGTAACGATGGTCGAAAATAGAGTAGGGTCAATAGGCGGCGATATTTTCAAAAGATTTACAGTAGTTTTTGATTATAAAAACAATCAACTATTTTTAAGTAAAAGCAGTCATTTCGCAACGCCATTTGAGTACAATATGAGCGGTGTAGAACTACAAAACGAAGGATTGCAATGGGTTCAAGAGACGGTTCAATTGCAAACGGTGAATATTAATTCAGTTGAATTTGATAAAAATGGAGACCGCGTCAATTCTAACTTTAAGTATAAGTTTTCTTTGAAACCAATTTATTCAATTGCTAGTATCAGAAAAAATTCACCAGCAGAAAGTTGTGGTTTAAGAAAAGGAGATATTATCATTTCAATCAATAATGTAATGGGTTACAAATATTCATTGCAAGAAATTAATGAAATTTTAAAATCAGAAGAGGGG
>CANGUZ010000037.1 GCA_947457255.1 Flavobacteriaceae bacterium | reverse complement strand
TCTTTATGACTAAATGTTGGATAATCAAAAACCTCGTTCTTCTTTATTTTATCTTTAAAAACCAGTATCTGAATATTACTTTCAAGAATTCCATTGTCTGCTAATTCGTGAACTAATGCTTCCTTCTCGTAAAAATAGGTCTCGTCAAATACAATTCCAACCGTTTTTATAGTAGTATCAGAAGAAATATTCTTTACATTTGATAATGTATTTTTAACTATCTTTTTGGTAAAAAAATTCTTTAAGTAATTTAAAAACATAGTATTTTTACTTGGGCTACAAAATTAATTAAATAAGTTGCACTTTAGATGACAAAACTAAAAAACTACAATGCATTATTCCAACATTTTGTTATATTCTTAACATTATTACTTTTTATAGGTTGTGCACAATCAAAAATGTTTGTCACAAAAATTGAGGGTAAAGAAATTGGTATTACCAATAAAAATAAGGAAATACCTGCAATTGAAGAATTCATAAAACCCTATCGAGAAAATATAGACAAAGATTTGAATACAATTTTAGCCTATGCTCCTCAAACTATTGATAAAACTGGAGAGTGGCAAACAACAATTGGAAATTTACTTGCCGATGTTACGATACAAAGAAGCAATTTGATTTTTAGTTCTAGAGAAAAAAAAGATATTGATATTTGCTTGTTGAATCATGGAGGAATACGCTCAATAATTTCTAAAGGTAATGTAACTGCTAGAACAGCTTATGAAATTATGCCTTTTGAAAACAGTGCAATTATTGTTGCTTTAAAAAGTGATCAAATTATTGAAATTGCAAATTATATAATCTCAGAAAAGAAACCTCATCCGTTGTCAGGATTAAACTTTACTATTGGAAAAGATAAAATGGCAAAAAACATATTGGTACATGGCAAACCATTAGAAAATGAAAGAATGTATTATGTTGTAACTTCTGATTATTTAGCAAATGGAGGTGATAATATGACTTTTTTTAAGAAAGGAATCGCTAGCTATACTATAGATTATAAACTTAGAAATGTATTAATTGATTACTTTAAAGAAGTAGATACCATTCCAATTATTACTGATAAAAGAATTAATGTTGAATAAAAAGAAAAGAGGTTGCTTTGTGCTTCGCATTGACATATGAAAAGAAGAGATTTTATACAGAAAACAGCAGCTAGTTCTACACTTTTAGGATTAGGATTATCGTTAAGTAGTTTCGAAACTGTAAAATCGAGACATCTCACGGTACTTCATACCAATGATGTTCATAGTTACATTGATCCGTTTCCGGTAACACACCCAAAAAATCCGAATATGGGAGGAGTATCAAGAAGAGCAGCATTGATAGAAAGTATTCGTAAAGAAAACCCCAATGTTTTATTGCTAGATGCCGGTGATATTTTTCAAGGCACACCATATTTTAATTATTACGGTGGCGAATTAGAGTTGAAGCTCATGAGCATGATGAATTATGATTTGGCAACATTAGGGAATCACGATTTCGATAACGGAATTGATGGATTTTATTCTCAAATGCATCATGCAAATTTCGATTTTGTTTCGGCCAATTATAATTTTGAAAATACTATTTTGAATGGAAAGGTGAATCCTTATAAAATTATTCATAAAAACGGAATAAAAATAGGTGTTTTCGGACTCGGAATAGAACTAGAGGGATTAGTAGATAAAAAGAACTACAAAGAAACGGTCTATCTAAATCCCATAGAAATTGCTCAAGATATGAGTCGGATTTTGAAACAGGAAAAAAAATGTGATTTAGTGATATGCTTGTCACATATTGGGTATCAATATAAAAATGACCCCGATAAAATTTGTGATGTAAAATTAGCCACTCTTACCAAAGATATTGATTTAATTATTGGAGGACACACTCACACTTTTTTAGATAAACCAACCGTTTTAAAAAATGCTGAAGGTAAAGATGTTTTAGTAAATCAAGTAGGATGTTATGGGATTAACCTAGGTAGAATTGATTTTTATTTTGATAATGATACTTCTTTAATTTCTAAAGGTAAATCAATAATTGTTTAACATCATTGTTTTTCTCCAATATTAATAATCATATCAAAAATGATGGCTTTATTATCGGCAACAAAAGCTTGCTGTTCTAAAAATGTTTTCTACTTCTCTAATAATTTAACTTGTGCTTCAAGTTCCATTATTTTTTGTTGTTGTGATTTTAGCATATTAATGGTGTCTTATTTTCCTTATAAAAATTACCAAATTTTCGGAGCCCTATTATAATAGTGAAACGAGCTTGAATTCTATACTTACTACAAGCTGCATAAGTAGATAATTTTCCTTGTTTAAATTCTTGAAAAACTTGAAATTTAAAAGACATTGTTTAGTCTTTTTGGTTGAGTTTTAAATTGCGCTTTCTTGGTTTTTCCATAACAATAAAATTATGTATCGCTATTTTAGGAAAAGACAAAATCCATCTACCTTATTATCGCCTCGTAAATCACTTTCTGAATATCCTCTCGAATGTTTTCTTTTGACAATTTATTTACAGTGGATTCTGGAAAAGTTCTATTAGATAAAAACACATAAACAATCTCGGTTTCAGGATCTGCCCAAGTCATAGTTCCTGTAAATCCTGTATGACCAAAGCTAGTTAATGAGGCACAATCACAAGTTGGCCCTGAAGTACCTGGTTGTTGCGGTTTATCAAAACCAATTCCTCTTCTATTGCCTTCTGCACAGAAATAACAAGTATTAAAATCAGCAAATGTTTTTTCTGAAAAATATTGATGATTACCATAATTTCCTTTTTGCAGATACATTTGCATTATTTTAGCAACATCCATGGCATTAGAGAAAACACCTGCATGTCCGCCAACACCACCTTCCATGGCTGCAGCCATATCATGAACGTACCCTTGAAGCAACTGATGACGGAAATAGGTGTCGATTTCAGTTGGAGGAATAATGTATTTGTTGAATTTTTGCAACGGATTGTAAGTAGAATTATTCATCCCAAGAGAATTATAAAAATGCTCTTGAACTAAGATATCTAATGTTTTGCCTGTAATTTTTTCTAGATATTCTTTAAGAATAATAAAAGTAAAATCGCTGTATTTGTACTCTTTTTTAGGCATTAACTTGCTATCAACAATTTTTTTCATAATCGTGTCATGATAATCATTTCTTAAAAAAAGACTATCAGCTACTTGTTTAGAAAATTGTTCATTGGCTACTTTGCTGTAAAATTTAGGCAAAGGAATTTTCGAACTGTCTAGTGTGGCTTTATAAAAAGGAGTCCAAGCCTGAAAACGTGCATAATGGGATAATAACTCTTTAAACGAAATGTCTTTTTTATCTGACTGATTAAAGATAGGAAGCATTGTACCTAAAGTAGTTTCCATAGTAACCTTTCCTTGATCGTATTGTTGCATTACATTAGGCAAAGTTGCAACGATTTTAGTTAATGAAGCAATATCATAAATATCAGAATTTACCACTTTTACTTTATTATCATAGGTATGATACCCGAACGATTTTTGATAAATTACTTTTCCTTTTCTAGCCACTAGAACCTGAATACCAGGCGTCATTTTTTGATTAATGGCTTTATTGGCCAAATTGTCAATTTTGGATAAAATTTCACTATTCATGCCAACATTTTCCGGTGTAGTAAACCCAAGTCGATTGAATTTTTGAGTCGTTAAACCGTCATTAATTTTAAAATTTGTACTTATAGAAACGGGCAATTTACCTTTGGCATCAACAGCACCAAAAAGCAATTCAGCAGAGACAATTTGTGCTACATCGCTGTTTTGATATGATAGTACAACACCTTCTATTTCATCAAAATTTAAAATAGTGTTTAGAGCATAGGGCTTTGTAAAAACATCTAAAATAACGATGTTGTTTTTTGCTATTTCTTGCAACCAAAGTAATTCTGTTTCTGTAAAGTCATATTTTTTCCAAGCTTTATCAGATTTGTGAAAACCAACTATTACAGTGTCATAATTTTTAAGTTTTACATTTAAACTATCAATGTTTTCGTCATAAACCTCAATAATTTCTGTATATTTTTTTAAAGTAGTAACGAAAGAAGTGTTTACATCATCTCCCAATTTAACATACGCAATTTTGTTGTTTTCTAGATTCTTAAGTGGTAAAATCTCATTTTTATTTTTTAAAACCGTTATTGCATTTTCATATAATTCATATTGCAATGCATCATTGGCTGTCGAATTTATATCTTTATATATACTAGGAATTGATATCGGTTTAAAATTATTCAAACCTACTTTATATTTGTATTTCAATATTTTTTTAACTGAATATCCTAGTCTTTTCTCTGTAATTAAACTGTCTTGATAAGCAATACATATTTTTTCTTTAGCAATAGGAACATTTTCGGCACAAAGTAGAATGTCATTTCCTGCAAGAAAAGCTTCTAAATCTATTTCACCTGGATCTCTAAAATTCTTTGCGGCTTTCATATTCAAAGCATCGGTAAAAATAAGTCCTTTAAAACCAAGTTGCTTTTTTAATACATCGGTAATTATAGTATAAGAAACAGATGATGGTAAATTTTCTTTAGGCTCCAAACTAGGCACGTTTAAGTGTGCAACCATTACTGAGGCTAAACCTTCATCAAATAACTTTTTATAAGGATAGAACTCTATATCGTCTAATCGTTCTTTAGAAAAAGTAATTGTTGGAAGTGCTGCATGAGAATCAATTTCGGTATCTCCGTGTCCCGGAAAATGTTTTCCTGTTGCTAACAAATTCAAACTTTGATAGCCTTTCATTAATGCTAAAGCACTTTCGGCAACATTTACTTTGTCTTCACCAAAGGAACGAAATCCAATAATTGGGTTTTTAGGATTGGTATTAATATCTAAAACTGGCGCAAAGTTAAAATGTACTCCTACTCTTTTGCTTTGTTCGCCCATTTGAACTCCAACTTTCTCAATCAATTTTTTATCTTGAATAGCGCCAAGAGTCATATTCCAAGGGTAGCGATAGGTAGAATCTAATCGCATACTTAAACCCCATTCGGCATCAATTCCAATAAGAAGTGGGATTTTGGATTTTGATTGAAAACGATTGGTTAATTTAGCTTGACGAACAGGTCCGCCTTGAAAAAAAATTAACCCACCTATTTTATGTTCTTGTATTAATTTATCTATAGCATTTGCATGAACTGAATCTTTATTAGAATAGGCCGAAACCATAAACAATTGTCCTACACGTTCATCAAAAGTCATTTGATTGTAAACGCTATCTACCCATTTTTTTTGATTTTCAGAATCAAATCCGTAAGTATCATCCAAAATTGGTTTCTCTATTGGTGCAACAACAATTTCTGGAGTTTTTATTTGTGTAGAAAGCAACTTTTTAGGAGTAACACAACTTGAAAGATAAAGTAAACTAAGAAAAAGTATTTTTAGAATTGTATTTTTCATTCACTTTATTTTGATTAAAAGAACCTGCTGTGCCAACTTTCACCCGCAGGAACTTCCCAATTTTCATTCCATTCCTCAATAGAATTGACTAAATTATTAAATACAATCGTGTTTTCGGTAACGGCTTTATCTTTTGCCATTTTTTTGAAATCGATTAACGTTTTATGTGCTACATGATCGCCAAGTTTAAAAGTAACATTCATTTTATCTAACAAATCGACATTGTATTTTTTTTCTAAACCTTGAATAAACTGCACCGAAGCATCAATAGAGCAACCGGTTGCGTTTTGTACTTCTTGATTCACAGCAATAATTATAAAACGATTGTATTTGAGTTGAAAAGATGCTTCAAGACTAGTACCATGTGCCGCCCAATTTTCTAAAAACAATTGCAAGGCACTGTCAATCTCAGTGATTTCTTCATCAGAGAATTTTCGGTTAGATTGATATATCCAGATTTTTGATTCTAGCGGTAAATTTTCAAAAGGAACAAACATTTGATTTTAGATTTAGGATTTTATAATCTATTTTATAAATCTTGAGCATTAGCAATTAATTCGGCAATGTCCATAACTTTAACTTCACCTTCTTTTTCTTTATTTTTAATACCGTCGGTCATCATAGTATTGCAAAACGGGCAACCCGCTGCAATAATATCCGGATTAGTTTCAAGAGCATCTTCTGTTCTTTCGATATTAATTTCTTTATTTCCAGCTTCTGCATCTTTAAACATCTGAGCACCTCCTGCACCACAGCACAATCCGTTGGCTTTAGAACGTTTCATTTCGACTAATTCGGCGTCCAATTTCTGAATTAAATCTCTTGGAGCTTCATATATATTATTGGCTCTGCCTAAATAACATGGGTCGTGAAAAGTAATTCGCTTTCCTTTAAACTGTCCTCCTTCTATCGTTAATCGTCCAGTATCCAAAAGCGATTTTAAAAATTCTGTGTGATGAATTACTTCATAAGTTCCACCCAATTCTGGATATTCATTTTTTAAAGTATTGAAACAATGCGGACAAGCAGTAACTATTTTTTTAGCTTCATAGGCATTCAAAACCTCAATATTCATCATAGCCTGCATCTGAAACAGAAACTCATTTCCGGCTCTCTTAGCAGGATCTCCAGTGCAACTTTCTTCGGTTCCTAATACTGCAAAAGAAACATTGGCTCGATTTAAAATCCGAACAAATGCTTTTGTTATTTTCTTAGCTCTGTCATCAAAACTTCCAGCACAACCTACCCAAAATAATACTTCGGGTTGCTTGCCTTGTGCCATCATTTCTGCCATTGTTGGCACGTTTATTATTTCTGACATAATTTTTTTGTTTCAAGTTTTAATACTCAAACTAAATTTTACTCGTTCATCCAATTCAATCGATCTTGCTGATTGTAAGGCCATGGTGCTCCATTGTTTTCAATATTGCTCATCATGGCATTTATAGGTTGTGGAGCGGCGCTTTGCTCCATAACTAAATACCTTCTCATATCCATAATAATTGATAATGGACTTATACTTACAGGACATTCCTCTACACATGCATTACATGAAGTGCAAGCCCAAAGTTCTTCGGTTGTAATGTAATCGTTGAGTAACGTTTTATTGTCTGGCACAAAAACACCTTTATTGGCATCGATATTTTTTCCTACTTCCTCTAAACGATCTCTAGTATCCATCATTATTTTTCGAGGAGACAATTTCTTACCGGTTATATTTGCTGGACAGGAAGAAGTACATCTACCACATTCAGTACACGTATAGGCATTTAGTAATTGTAACCAATTTAAATCCATGACATCACTGGCGCCAAATTTACTAGGCGCTGCGTTTTCATCTACTGGAGCTGCAGCAAATGGGTCGGCATTTGGATCCATCATTAATTTTACTTCTTTAGTAACAGAAGCCAAATTATCAAATTGTCCGTTAGGATTTAAATCGGCAAAATACGTGTTTGGAAAAGCCAGCAGAATGTGCAAATGCTTTGAAAAATACAAATAATTTAAAAAACACAAAATACCAATAATGTGTAACCACCATACTAATCTTTCGATTAACATAACTGTTGATTCTGATATTCCGTTAAATATTGGTTCTATAAATTGTGAAATTGGAAACGACCCAACCGATTCATAATGTCCGAATGATAATTTTTGCAAATGATAATCGGAAGCATTCATCAATAAAAATAAAGACATCAATACAATTTCGAAATACAAAATATAATTGGCATCACTTTTTGGCCATCCTTTTAAATCAGAACTGATGAAACGTTTTAACTTGATGATATTTCTTCTTATTAAGAAAACAATTACAGCTACTAAAACTAAAAAAGCTAAAATTTCAAACGATCCTATTAAAATATTATAAAAAACTCCCAGAAATGAAAATACACGATGTGTACCAAAAAGTCCATCGATAATGATTTCAAGCACTTCTATATTTATAATTACAAAACCTACATAAACTATAATATGTAATATCCCAGATATTGGACGCTTTACCATTTTAGATTGACCCAATGCAATCATAGCCATATTTGACCAGCGTTGAGAAGAATTATCAGTGCGATTAACGGCTTGTCCTAATTTTATATTTCGAATTATCATTTTAATGTTAATTACAAAAAAGCTAACTCCAAAAATTAAAATTATTGCAAATAAAATATTATCTAAATAGCTTATCATAGGCTAGTTTTTTTGATTTGATACGGAATCATTTATTGGAGCAACATAAGGTTTGTTTTTCTTACCAAATAAAGAAACATTGACATATCGAGTAGGATTTAATCGTAAATCTTGTAACAATAATTCTAATTCTTTAGATGTTTTACTAAAATTAGTATACAACGCATCGTCTTTCACTAATTTACCAAATGTCCCTTTTCCGGACTGTACATCAGCCAAAATACTGTTTACTTTTGACAATGTATTTTCTAAATTATTTATAGTTTTTCCAATATTTGCTTTAGATAGCGTATCGGAAATTTTACTAAAATCACTTGAAACTTTATTAAAATTCGTAACAATTCCCCCTATTTTCTCTTTATTTTGATCTAATATGACATTTACATTTTTTGAAGCTTTGCTAAATTCTGCCAATGTTTGGTTTAGATTAACAATGCTACTTTTTAAATTCTCTTTGGTTTTTGCATCGAGGACTTTATTTAAATTGATTAAAAGCGAATCGGCACTAACTACCATTTTTTCTACTTTTTCTTGAAGTGGAGTTAGCTTTTCAGCAACAAGATCTGTTAATCCTGGTTTAATAGAACCTAGTAAATAGGATTCTGATTCTGCAATTGATTTATCGGCTAAATTTGGAATAATTTGAATTTGCTTTCCTCCTATTAATCCCGGCTCATAAATTTTTACAACACTAGATTTAGAAATTGGGAAATCACTTTTTATAAGCAACTCAACAATTAATTTTCCAGTAGTATTTTGAAGTTTTATACTATTTACTTTACCAACAACTAAACCGTTTATGGTTACAGGTGCAGCACTTGCTAAACCTTCAACATTTTGATATTCTACATAAAAGGTTCTATAATTAGTAAATAAATCTTTTCCTTTTAAGAAACCGTATCCCCAAATAAATAATAAAATGGAGGCTATAACTAATATTGCGGTTTTAATTTCTCTTGATATTTTCAAAATTTTGTTATTTAAGCAAATTTAAAATAAATTATTTGAACTAAAGGTTATTTTATGGCTTCTTGAACACTTATTTTCTTCCCATCTTTAAAAGCAATTAAATAAGCTGAAGTAAACCCTTTCGATTTTGCTTCTTCTAAATTACTTTTAGCGATACCGTAATCTGATGTTTCTCCGTAAGTATATTTAAAAAACGTTCCATTATCAGTGTTGACAGCTACATTCTTTAATCCTTTGAAATTACTTGGAATTAATTCTATTTTTTTTGCAACTGCTGCAATCTGAACTTTAAAAATAACTCCCGAAGTTTCTTCTACTGGCTTAATTACTGGCTTTTCAATATTAGTTTTTTTAGTAACTTTCTCAGTTTTTTTTATTGTTACTGTATCTAATTGTTTTTCAACAAATCGTTTTGATGGCTTCTCATAAACTTCATTAGCACCATTACCAAAATATTCTTTTTTATAACTTAATATTGCATCTGCTATTGTTTGAGCTACCTGATCTTGCCCATCTTCAGAATCCAATAATTGCCCGTCTTTTGGATTGGAAATAAAACCAGTTTCTATTAAAACTCTTGGCATATATGCTTTATGCAAAACCATAAATGGTGCTTGTTTTACTCCTCTACTTTTTCTATCAAAATTGGCTATAAATTGATCTTCAATTTTACTGGCTAAAGAAATACTATTTTCTAAATATTCCTCTTGCATCAAGGTCATACCAATCATTGTACTTGGATTATTTGGGTCAAAACCTTCGTATTTTTGTTTGTAATCTTTTTCTAGCGTAATTACAGCATTCTCACTTTTTGCTACAGCAAGATTAGATGCATTTTTATTCAAACCCATAACATAAGTTTCAGTTCCTGATGCAGCTGCATTTTTATTAGCATTGCAATGTATAGAAACAAAAATATTCGCATCTGCTCTATTAGCAATACTTGAGCGCTCAACAAGTTCAATAAAAACATCTGTTTTTCTTGTATAAACAACATCGATATTAGGGTTTTGTTCCAGAATTTTTCCTACTTTAAGTACTATTGCTAAGGCAATATTCTTTTCAATATGTCCGTTATAAACCGCCCCAAAATCATGTCCCCCGTGACCCGCATCTAGAGCTACTTTAAATTTAGGGTTCGATTGTCCGTAAGACAAAAAAGCAATAAATATGAAAAAAAAGGTAGAAAGGAATTTAAATTTAGATATTATATTCATTATATTTTAAAAGTTAATTTAAATAAAAACGTTTGTTCTTTAATTTTTATAATTGTTTACTTTAGACCAAAAATTATGTTTAAGTTTGACTCGTCAAAAACTAAGCCATATTTTTACAAAAATAGCATTTAAAGCTTTGCGTACAAACTTATTTAATATCGTTTTATTAGCATTTTTCCTAACTATTGGAAGTGTTAAAATTTATTCGCAAGAAATAAACAACAAATCGACTACTATACCTGTTAATAAACAGGCTGATAGCACAAAAATTGTGACTACTAATCCTATTATTGCAGATACCATTAATGCAGACACCATTAAAAAGAAACCAATTCTTGAAGGTAAAATAAAATACAAAGCAGAAAAATATGCTAAAATAGACCAAAAGAAAAAATTGATTACACTTTATGATAAAGCAGAGCTATTCTATCAAGATATTGAGCTAAAATCAGGAATTATTGTTTTTAACTACGAAAAAAATGAGGTTTATGCTGGTAGAATAAAAGATTCGGCTGGAGTATATACTCAATTACCGAGTTTTAAACAAGGTAGTAATGTAGTCGAACCCGATTCTATTCGTTTCAATTACAAAACAAAAAAAGCTCTTATTTGGAACTCAAGAACCGAGCAAAGCGAGTTTAGAGTAAAAGCAGAAATATCTAAAAGAGTTAATGATTCTGTATATTTTATGAAAGGCGCACGTTTTACCACATCAAAAGATGTTGACGACCCTGAATATTATTTTAAAACAAGTAAAGTTAAATATGTTCCTGGTAAAAAAGTGGTTACTGGTTTAACCAATATGGTTATTGCAAATGTTCCCACTCCAATTGCGCTTCCTTTTGCATTTTTTCCCATGACCGAAGAAAGTCAATCGGGTATAATTATTCCAACATTTAATGATACCAGACAAAGGGGTTATTCTTTGCAGAACGGTGGCTATTATTTTGCTTTAGGTAAAAACTATGATTTAGCGGTTTTAGGAGATTATTTCACTAACGGAAGTTATGCTTTGCGTTTCGAATCAAGCTATGCGCAACGCTATAAGTTTAGAGGAAATGTAAATATTAGATATGAAAATTTAATTCAAAGCGAAAGAGGTTTTCCTGATTATTCTAAAACAAATATCTATAACATTCAATGGTCGCACTCGCAAGATTCTAAATCAAATCCAAATTCTCGTTTTTCTGCTTCAGTTAATTTAGGAAGTAGTAGATATTTCCAACAATCTATAAATCAGTTAAATGCAAACGGAAATCTAAATAATACATTAAACTCTTCTATATCCTATTCAAAGACATTTAATTCTGTTCCACAAGTTAATTTATCATTAACAGCTTCTCATTCACAAAATACTCAAACCGAAGAAATCAATATGACCTTACCTACACTTCAAATGAGTGTTGACCGTATTTTCCCATTTGCATCTGGTGAAGGCTTAAAAAAAGGATTTTTTAAAAATATCAATTTTCAATACAACTTAAGAGGAGAAAATCAGATTAGAACTACCGATTCTTTGTTTTTTAAACCACAAATGTTTCGAGATGCAAAAGCCGGATTTCAACATAGCATTCCACTAAGTACAAATTTTAAAATTTTTAAACATTTTAGCGCTTCAACCGCCTTGAACTATCAAGAAGTTTGGTATATAAAAACCATAAATAAATCTTTTAATTCTGATTTAAATAAAGAAGTAATTAAAGATGTGAATGGTTTTGATGCTTTTAGAACGTACTCTTTTTCTTCAAGTATTGGTACAACGATATATGGTACTTTTAATTTAGGAGAAACTAAAAAAATAAAAGCTATTCGTCATGTAATGAGACCTGCAATTTCATACAGTCAAACACCAAGCTTTGCAAGATATTATGATACCTATGCGGCAGATGCCAGTGGAACTATGATTAAAGAATATACTCGTTTTGAAGGTGGCGCTTTCGGAGCACCGGGAAGAAACAGGTCTAATAACGTTGGAATTAGCATAAGTAATACTTTTGAAGCAAAAGTTACTGACAAAGATTCTACGAAAACTGAACCTAAAAAGGTTATGCTTTTAAACAATCTAAATCTTTCTACGAGTTATGATATAGCAGCAGATTCGTTGCGCTGGGCTCCAATGAGAGTTAGTGCGGGGACACAATTTTTTAACAATAAAATGAATGCCAATTTCGGAATGACCTTAAACCCTTACGCAATAAACAATTCAGGAAGAGAGATTAACACATATAATATTGAGAATGGTGGAAGTTTATTTAGAATGACTAGCGCGAATATGACGTTAAACTATTCTCTAAGCAGTCGTGATGGCGATAAAAATAAGAAAAAAGAAAATAAACAAGGACAAAGAAATGGAGGTCGTAATGATGATTTGTTTGGTACCAACACCGATTTTAGCGATAGAAGAGAAAGCCAATTTGGGAATGATGACGAAAACGAAGAAGATTCCTTTAAGGGTTTTTATAAAGCCGAATTGCCATGGGACATCACATTAGCCTATCAGCTTACTTATTCTAATGCAAATAGAGAAAATGCAATTAGTGGTAACTCTCTTATGGTTTCCGCTAATACTGACCTAACACCAAAATGGAAAGTAGGAGCTTCAACAGGTTATGATTTTGTACAAAAAGGAGTTACCTTTACACAACTTCGGTTTGAACGAGACTTATTGAGTTGGAGAATGGATTTTAATTGGACACCCTTTGGAAATAATGCCTTTTGGGGTTTCTTTATCGGAATTAAATCTGGAGTTTTAAGCGATATAAAATGGGACAAACGAACTATTCCTGATCGGGTTTTGAGATAAATTAATGTTTATTTTATAATTCTATAATAGTTTCTCTTAATTACTAAAATTTATATTTTTCAATCATGAGCAAAAAAATAATCACAACCTATAATGCACCAGCTCCTATTGGCCCATACAATCAAGCTGTTTTAAAAAGCAATACCTTATATATTTCTGGTCAGATTGCTCTAAATCCAGTTACAATGGAATTGGTTTTAGAGACTATAGAACAAGAAACAACTCAAGTAATGAATAACTTAAAAGCAATTCTTGAAGAAGCAGGAATGACTTTTGAAAATGTAGTAAAATCATCTATTTTTATCATGAATATTAATGATTTTTCAGCTATTAATTCCGTTTACGGAAGCTATTTTGACGAAAAAACTGCACCAGCTCGAGAAACAGTTCAAGTGTCGTGCCTTCCCAAAAATGTAAATGTCGAAATTTCTATGATTGCCGTGTTGTAAATCCTTCAACGGCATTATTTATATTTTAATGTAGCTCTACAATTCTAAAAATAGATATAAAGAAAACTGAACGATAAAATTCATAATTCTTATTACATAAATTTTTTATCTCTAATGATGTAAAAGTAGGTAGTTTTTACTAACTTTGTTGAACCAGCCTCCTAAACTAAATTAGTAATAATTTTAACCTAATGTTATTAATTTAGATAAAAACTTTAATAATGAAAAAATTTATATTCATGGTATTGGCATTGTATGCTAATAGTTCTCTTTACGCTCAAATTACTGGCATTAACATACAAGAAAGCATCATTACTTGGAATGGTAAAAAAGTAACGGGAGCCCACGAAGGCACTATTAACTTTAAAGAAGGCTTCTTTATCTACGAAAACGATAAAATTGTTGGTGGTGATTTTATTGTTGACATGACAACCTTAAGCAATACAGACCTAACAGGCAAAGACAAGTTAGAATTAGAAAAAAATCTAAAATCTTTTAATTTTTTTAATACTGGGGATTTTAAAACGTCACAATTAGTTTTCAAATCAATAATTGATAAAGGAAAAAACCTTTATAAAGTAACAGCCGACCTGACTATAAAAGGAATAACAAATTCTGTTAAATTCGATCTTATTTTAAACAAGGAGGGTGCTACAGCCAAATTAAAAATCGATCGAACAAAATATGGCATCCAATATGGTTCTGGGACTTTTATTGACGATATAGGCGATTGGACCATTTATGAAGAGTTTGACTTAAATATTGACATAAAATTATAAAAAATTTACTGTTATAAATTTAAATTTTTTAAAACAACCCTTCAATTGATAAATATCGTTCACCTGTATCGTAATTGAAAGTCAACACAACAGAACCTTCCGGAATAGATTCTAACTTTTTTGCAACGGCAGCCAATGAAGCTCCTGTTGAAATTCCTACCAAAATCCCTTCTTTTTTTGCAATACTTCTTGCGTAATCAAAAGAATCTTCTTTACCAACTTGTACCACTTCATCAATTAAATCACTATTATAAATAGAAGGTACGAATCCGGCACCTATTCCTTGTAGCGGATGAGGGCTAGGGCTACCACCACTTAATACTGGAGACAATTCGGGTTCTACAGCTATCACTTTCAAATTAGGAAATTTAGCTTTCAAAACTTTTGCAACACCAACAATATGACCCCCTGTTCCAACTCCTGTAATAATGTAATCTAAACCATCAGGAAAATCGGCAAGAATTTCTTGTGCCGTTGTTCTTTCGTGTACTTCCACATTTGCAGGATTATCAAATTGTTTTGGAGACCAAGCATTAGGAGTTTCTGAAACTAATTCAGCTGCTTTTTCGATAGCGCCTTTCATTCCTTTTTCTCTTGGAGTCAAGACAAACTCTGCCCCATAGATTTCCATTAATTTTCTACGCTCTACACTCATGGACTCTGGCATTACCAAAATCACTTTATAGCCTTTTACGGCTGCAACTAATGCCAATCCAATTCCCGTATTTCCAGAAGTGGGTTCAATAATTACACTGTTGGCATTCAACAACCCTTTTTGCTCTGCATCCTCAATCATTGATAATGCTATTCTGTCTTTGATACTACTACCTGGATTTGTTTTTTCTAACTTAATCCATACATTTTTAGTGTTTCCAAACAATTTATTTATTCTAACTACGGGGGTTTTACCTATAGTTTCTAAAATGGAATTTGCTTTCATTTTTTTAAAATGGTTTATTATAGTGATAATAAATATTGAAGTCTATGGTAAATGTATCAAAAAAAGCAAGGACTCCTTCTCAATTAGCATTAACTTATGAAAGATATAACTATTCCATTTTTATTTGTTTAATTTTTGAAAAAAAACAAAATAATATTTGATAAGTTAAAAATGATTTTTACATTTGTAATAATTAATATAAATATGAAATTAATACTTAAAAATACTTGGTGGTGGAGCAACTTACGTCAAACGTCGTGAAATAGTCTACTTATAAGTATATTTAATCAAATATAAAAAAAGGCTTGTCATTCACGACAGGCTTTTTTTATGTTTAGTATTAATCCAATGAATAAAACAAACCAAATGGAATCATTTAAATTAAAAACGATATACAAGCAAATACTAGCCGACACGATTACGCCGGTAAGTATATATCTTAAAATTAGAGATAAATTTCCGAATAGTTTATTATTAGAAAGTAGTGATTATCATGGCAACGACAACAGTTTCTCCTATATTTGTTGCAATCCTATTGCTTCTATTAAAATTGAAAATGAAACTATTTATAAAACATACCCAGATGGAAGGGCAGAAAAAATAGCAATAGATAGCAAAACCAATATTCCAGAGATTATTCAGGAATTTTCAGGAGAATTTCAATCGGATAAAAACAATTTTAAATTTATCAATAACGGTTTGTTCGGTTATATTTCGTACGATGCGGTTCGCTATTTTGAAAAAATAAGCATCTCCAAAAAAGAAAATAGTAATACCATACCTGATGTTTACTACGCCGTGTATCAAAATATTATTGCCATTAACCATTTTAAAAATGAGGCCTATATCTTTTCACACAGTTTAGACCAAACCAATAATATTCCCGAAATTGAGCAATTATTGCAATCTAGAAATATAGCCTCATACAAATTCTCGAAAGAAGGCGAGGGTTTTTCCAATTTAACTGACGAAGAGTTTAGACAAAATGTCGCTTTAGCGAAGAAACATTGTTATAGAGGAGATGTATTCCAACTGGTATTATCAAGACGATTTACGCAAGGATTTAAAGGGGACGAATTTAATGTGTACAGAGCACTACGTAGCATCAACCCTTCACCCTATTTGTTCTTTTTTGATTATGGAGATTTTAAAATTTTTGGCTCTTCACCTGAAGCCCAAATTATTGTAAAAAACAGAAAAGCAGAAATACATCCTATTGCAGGAACTTTCAAAAGAACAGGTGATGATGAAAAAGATGCGGTCATTGCCAAACAACTTTCAGAAGACAAAAAAGAAAATAGTGAACACGTGATGTTGGTCGATTTGGCCAGAAATGATTTGAGTCGAAACGGACACGATGTGCAAGTTGAAAAATACAGAGAAGTACAATTTTTCTCCCATGTTATTCATTTGGTTTCAAAAGTAACGGGGCATTTGCATGAAAAAGCCACAACCCTGCAAGTAGTTGCTGACACTTTTCCAGCGGGTACCTTGAGTGGTGCTCCAAAACACAGAGCCATGCAACTTATTGAAGAGTATGAAAAAACCAATCGTAATTTTTACGGTGGTGCTATCGGATTTATGGATTTTGAAGGCAACTTTAATCATGCGATTATGATTCGAACATTTTTGAGTAAAAATCATCAGTTGCATTACCAAGCGGGAGCAGGAATTGTTGCCAGTTCCGATGAAGAAAGCGAAATGCAAGAAGTATATAATAAGTTAAGAGCCTTGAATACCGCTTTGGAATTAGCGGAAACAATTTAACGATTTAATAATTAACTAATGCGAGATTGCTTTGTGCATCTCAATGACATCATAAAATGAAAAAAATACTAGTCATAGACAATTACGATAGTTTTACTTATAATCTAGTACACTATTTACAAGATTTAAACTGTGAAGTAACAGTGTATAGAAACGATGAATTTGATATTGATGAAGTCAAAAAATTTGATAAGATTTTACTTTCTCCGGGGCCCGGTGTTCCTGATGAAGCTGGCTTATTGAAAGAAGTCATTAAAACCTATTCACCAAGCAAAAGCATACTTGGAGTTTGTTTGGGGCAACAAGCCATTGGGGAAGTTTTTGGCGGAAGCCTTACTAATCTTGACAAAGTATATCATGGAGTAGCAACAAATGTTTCTATTATTGTAGATAACGAAAACCTATTTAACGGTTTAGAAAAACAAATTGAAGTGGGAAGATACCATTCATGGGTCATAAACCCTAAAGATTTTCCAGAATCCTTAGAGATCACTTCAGTGGATGAAAATGGACAAATCATGTCTGTTCGCCATCGAACATTAGATGTTAAAGGAGTACAATTTCATCCCGAAAGTGTTTTGACTCCTCATGGCAAAAAAATGTTAGAAAATTGGGTTAATTCCTCCCCAACCCCTCCAAAGGAGGGCTAAAATAAGGAATTTAAAATACATTAATTTAAAACCTATTTACCCCTAATAGGTTCTCCCCTCCTTTGGAGGGGCTGGGGGGAGGATTATGAAAACCATACTCAACAGACTCATCAATCACGAAATTCTCAGCAAAGAGGAGGCCAAAAACGTCTTGTTTAACATTTCAAACGGAAGTTATAATCCAAGCCAAATTGCGAGTTTTCTTACCGTTTATATGATGCGAAATATCTCTATAGACGAGCTAGCCGGTTTCAGAGAAGCGCTATTGGAATTGTGCATTGCTGTGGATTTGTCTGCTTATAATACTATTGATTTGTGTGGAACGGGAGGAGACGGTAAAGACACTTTCAATATTTCTACTTTAGCTTCCTTTGTTGCTGCTGGAGCAGGAATTAAAGTAGCTAAACATGGGAATTACGGAGTATCTTCCATTTCGGGGTCTAGTAATGTGATGGAAAATTTAGGCGTTAAATTCAGTAATGATAAAGGTTTTCTTGAAAAATGTATTGATGAAGCTGGAATCTGTATTTTGCATGCGCCATTGTTTCACCCTGCCATGAAAAATGTAGCTCCCATCAGAAAAGAATTGGGTGTAAAAACCTTCTTTAACATGTTAGGTCCAATGGTCAATCCTTCTTTTCCTAAAAACCAATTGGTGGGTGTATTCAATCTGGAACTAGCAAGAATGTACAGTTATTTGTATCAAAACACGAATATCAATTACACTATTTTGCACAGTTTAGATGGCTATGATGAAATCTCATTGACTGGAAATACCAAAACCATTTCTAATAGCATTGAAGCCATGCTAAAACCAGAAGATTTTGGAGTGGAACAATTAAGCCAAAAAGATATTGAAGGAGGAACAACCATAGAACAATCGGCGCAACTATTTGTTGACATTATTTCTGGTAAGGGAACCACAGCTCAAAACAATGTAGTTTGTGCTAATGCCGGAATGGCAATTGCAACAGTAAATCATCTCACACCAATTGAAGGATTTCAATTAGCAAAAGCGAGTTTACTGTCTGGAAAAGCATTAAATGCCTTGAAAAAATTACAACAATTAAGCAAATAAAAAAGGTTAGAAGTTTAGAAGGTTTATAAGTATAACTTCTAACCCTTCTAACCCTTCTAAACTTCTAACCCTTCTAAACTTTATAGAAATGAATATTTTAGACAAAATAATTTTAGATAAAAAACGTGAGGTCGAACTAAAGAAATCACTCATTCCTATTTCACAATTAGAAAATTCAGTGCTTTTTGATAGCAGGACTATTTCCTTAAGTAAAATTCTCAGAAGTAGTCAAACAGGTATAATTGCCGAGCACAAACGCCGTTCGCCTTCTAAGTCTGAAATAAATTACAACTTTACTGTAGAAGAAGTGGTAAAAGGTTATGAAAGTGCCGGAGTTTGTGGGATTTCTGTTTTGACAGACGGGAAATATTTTGGAGGTTCATTAGACGATTTACTTTTGGCTAGAGCCTCTGTTAATGTGCCTTTACTTCGCAAAGAATTTATCGTAGATGTATACCGAATTCTAGATGCTAAAGCCCATGGAGCCGATTTAATATTACTTATTGCAGCCGTTTTGACTCGTGAGGAAATCAAACAATTATCTGAATTT
>CANGUZ010000036.1 GCA_947457255.1 Flavobacteriaceae bacterium | reverse complement strand
AATATTTACTTAATCTTGACGACGGTTTTATTGTTTTACAACTCAAAAAGGGGAAAGTTTTTGTTCCGAACATTAAAGTTGAAGCCTATAATAATAAAGAATTAATTCCAAATCAATCCAGTATAGAATACAATACCGAGTTGAAATTGTTTATAGTTTCAGGTATTTATGGTTCAAACAAGCCTAATTTGTTTTATAAGTTAGACGACCAAAAGCAATTAATACCAACTACTGATGGTTCTTTAGTATTCAATAATTTAAACAGTGGCTCTCATAGAATAGTCATTTATTTTAGTGATGGAATTACCCTTTTTGAAGTTGCTAATTACCAATTTAAAGTAGGTAAACCTTGGTATTTTTCATTTTGGATGGTCGTTTTTTATCTATTCGCTATAGCTGTAATTCTCTATTTGTATTATAAATGGAATAAAATTAAATACAATCAAAAATTAGCCTTGAAAGAGGAGGAATTGCGTCATCAAAAAAGAATTTTAGAAATAGAATTACAAGCTGAAAATGAATTGAACGTTCAAGAATATGAAAAACATATTTTAGAGTTAGAAATTCAAACCAAATCATCAGAAGTTGCAGGAAAATCACTTTCTATTGCAAAGCAAAGCGAAATGATTGAAAATATCCAGCAAATATTAGATAATGAATTCGATATTAATAAATTGAAGAGTGAAATTAAAAAGGCAATTAAAATAAATGCCGTAAACAAACAAGAGTGGAAAGTTTTCGAAAATAATCTGAATCAAATACATAATGAATTCATAAAAGCTTTATCTGCAAAGTATCCATTACTTACTTCAAAAGACATAAAACTTTGTGTCTATTTAAAAATGAATCTTTCTTCAAAAGAAATTGCTCCTCTAATGAACATATCTTTTAGAGGTGTTGAATTGCATCGTTACCGATTGAGAAAAAAATTAGGCTTAAATCAGGACAAAAACCTCACTAAGTTTCTTCTAGAAATCTAATTTTAGCTCAAAACACATCACTATTACGTTTTCGAAACTCGCTTTTACTACATCTTTACTACATCATTTGGAAATTTTAAAACAACTTGAAACTTTGCCTAAAGCGCAATTTATCTAGGTTTCTTAATCAGAAAACTAAAATGATGTACAAATGTAGCATTAATCACTATGAAACTATATCGTTGTAATACCCTAAATTTGAGAAACGAAAAATTAATAAATGAACATGAAAAATTACATTCATTTTATTGTATTCTTAATTTCTTCAACTTTTTTCTCACAAATCATTGCTCAAGAAGTAACTGGAAAAGTAATTGACAAAGACGGACTTCCTATTCCTAGTGTAAATGTGGTGAACCAAAATTCTATAAGTTCAACAGTTACTGATTTAGATGGTAGCTTTAGTATCAAGTCTAAAGTAGGAGATAAAATAAAATTCTCGATGGTAGGATTTGAAACTATTACTTTCACTGCTTCAACTTCTTTACTAAATGTTACTTTATTAGAGGTAACCAAAACATTAGACGAGGTTGTCGTTGTAGGGTATGGTACTAAAAAGAAAGGGGCCATTACAGGTTCAGTCTCTCAAATAAAATCAGCTGATATATTAAAAAATCCAGGGCAATCGGCAATTCAATCCATTCAAGGAAAAGCTGCTGGTGTTAATATTGTTACTAATGACGAGCCAGGAGCAAATCCTACAATTGTTATTAGAGGCTTAGGAACTATACTACGCTCTAGAAGTCCTTTGTACGTAATTGACGGTGTAGAATCAGGAAGTTTAAATGGGTTGAGTGCCAATGATATTGCTTCTTTTGATATTTTAAAAGATGCTTCCTCGTTAGCAATTTACGGACAAAAAGGAGTAAATGGTGTAGTAATGGTGACAACCAAAAAAGGAAAAAAAGGAAAAGTGACTATCTCTTATGATGCCTTTTACGGTCAAAAAGACATTCTTAAAAAAGTAAAAATGGCAGATTCATTTAGATATGCGTATTACAATAATTTCGCTTTAGGATCCTCTAGTTTCTATAATTTTAATCAGCCTATAAATACAAATTGGTTAGACGAAATAACAAGAAAAGGAGAAGTAACTAATAATGCTGTTTCTATTTCTGGTGCGAACGATATGATAAGTTACTATCTAGGAATTTCGAACTACACTGAAAAAGGAATATTATTGGGAACAGAGTTTAAAAGAAATAATATAGTTAATAAAAACGAATACAAATTTTCTGAAAAATTTAAAGTTACGCAGTTGGTAAGTTTATCTATTGCAGATAATACGCCTAAGCCCTTAAGTGCTTTTACAAATGCCTACAAACAATCGCCTATAGTTCCTGTTCGATATGCAAACGGAAGGTTCGGGGCGCCATTAGTAAATGTTGAAACCGGCTTGAATGACCTTACTGGACAAGTAATGAATAACGTTGCCAATCCTGTTGCGCAATTGTTAAATACCTACGAAAAAAATAAAAATGTAACTTTATTTGGAGCTATAGGAGCAGAATTAAAATTATTATCTAACTTAAAGTTCAACACTAATTTTGGCGCAACTGCTGACTGGGGTAAAGGATATACTTTTACTCCTAATAGAGATTTGTTTCTTACACAAAACCCCTCATTAGATGCAGAAGATTACGCTAGTCAAAGACCCAAAGACCCTATCAACACTTTGCAGCAAAGACGAAGTGATTCTTACATCTGGAACTGGGATAATTTCGTAACCTATAAAAAAGATTTTGGTTTGCATAACCTTACAGCTGTAGTTGGTATGTCTAGAACTACAAGCAATAATTCAAGTTTTATTAGTGGTACACGTTTTAACGTGCCTCAGCAATCTAATTATTGGTCTTTAAATCTTTCAGGGCAAAATAATTTAATTGATCCAGCATCAGTTGTAAACAATGGAAATAGCACATCTATTGTTTCACTTGCATATTTTACAAGATTAGAATACGAATACAACAATAAATATTTATTTTCAGGATCAATAAGAAATGAGGGAATAAGTCCTTTTCAGACTGGTAAAAAGAGAGCAGTTTTTCCATCAATTTCAGCTGGATGGATTCTTAGTAATGAAGATTTCTTGAAAGATATAAAAATAATTAATTCTTTAAAATTTAGAGCTGGATATGGAGAGCTAGGAAACGGAAACGGACCTAGTTTCAATAATATCACTTTTTCTAATATTCAATATCCATTTGGTATAAATCCAGTGAGTCAACCAGGTAATTATGTGAGAAATGCGGTTGATCCAAATTTAACATGGGAAACAATGAAAGAGTTTGATTTTGGAATTGATTTTGCAATACTTAACAATCACCTAACTGGAACAATAGATTATTACAGTAGAAAACAGGATGATATCATATTACCTCTTAATGTTCCTGAAGTGATTTCCGAAGAAGATGTATTTATTAATTCAGGTGTTATTACAAATAAAGGACTAGAATTTACAGTAAGATATGATAACAAAATAGGTGATAATTTTAGTTATTACGTTGGAGGAAATTTCTCCACTAACCAAAACGAAGTTTCAGAAATCGATAGCCCTTATTTTAGAAATCTCCCTGGAAGCGGAAATACTAATAACGGGGAATATACTAAACTGGTAAAATTAGGTGCGCCGCTAGGCAGTTTTTATGTTTTCGAATTATTGGGGTACAATTCTGATGGAGAACCAATTTTAAATGAAATGGTAGACGGTATTCCAGGTTTAAATGATAATGATAGAATAAATGCAGGTTCTTATATTCCTACTTATACCTATGGAATAAACATAGGAATGAACTATAAAAATTTCGATTTCTCTATTGATACATATGGCGTAGGGGGAAATAAAATTTATAACGGGAAGAAAGCGCAGCGATTTGTTGGAGAAAATGTTGAATCGGCAGTTTTAGATAATTTCTGGACGCCTTCAACACCAAACGCCTTAAATCCAAAACCATTTAATGCTGTTCCAAGACCTTCAACCTACTATATCGAAGACGGAAGTTATCTTAGAATAAACAATATTACTTTAGGATATACTGTTCCTAAAATCATAAATACAATTGATAAAGTTAGAATTTATGTTACGGCAACTAATCCTTTCATTTTCACGAACTACTCAGGTTTTTCTCCTGAAATTTCAGGTAATGATAACGGAAATCCATTGCTAGGAGCTGGTATTGAATTGGATGCGTATCCTACGAATAAGACATTGCTATTTGGTGTAAATGCTAGTTTCTAACTAAATTAAAAAAGAATAAAATGAAAAATTTTAACCGATATAAGTTATTTTTTGGAGTAGCACTATTTTCTCTATTTGCTCTTTCTTGCGAATCTGATTTAGACGTATTACCTCAAGACTCACAAACGGAACTCGATTTTTTGAATAATCCTAATAACGCTGTTCAATTGGTAAATGGTGTTTATAATAAAAATTTAGATTACAATACCAATTCTTTTTCATGGATAGGAATCACAAGTATAACCTCAGATGATGCTGATAAAGGATCAACTCCTGGTGATTCAGGTGCAGATAAAGACAAACTAGATGCACTAACATTTAATGCTTCTGGACTTTCTTTCTTAGACGTTTGGGAGGCAAGATACCAAGGCATTGGTAGAGCCAACAAAGCACTATTTTATCTCGAACAACTATCTATTGATACAACATTAAAAAACAGATTAATAGGCGAAGTAAAATTTTTAAGAGCATTGTGGTATTTTGATTTAGTGCGATGTTTTGGCGGAGTTCCCATTGTGGTTTCACAAATCGATTTGAATGATACTGAAACTGTAAATCGTGTGGTGTTTACCAGAAGGACTAAAGAGGAAGTATATACTCAAATAGAATTAGATTTAGAAGATGCCATTAGTAAATTGCCCCTACAATATAAATCTATTGATGTTGGTAGAGCCACAAAAGGCGCGGCGCAAGCACTATTAGCCAAATCGTATTTGTACCAAGAAAAATGGCAACAATCCTTTGATTTGTGTGGTGAAGTAATGAACTCCTTACAATATGACTTATTAGATAATTATGCTGACGTTTGGAGAGAAGTAGGGGAAAACAAATCAGAATCTATTTTTGAAATTCAGGCCACATTTGACAACGGATTAAAAGTCTATTCTTATGTACAAGAACCAAGAGGAACACCTGATTTAGGTTGGGGCTTTAATACACCATCTTTAAGTTTAACCAATGCTTATGAGCCTGGCGATGTAAGAAAAGCAGCAACTATAATGTTTATTCCATCCACTCTTTGGGACGGTTTTGTAGCTCCAAATACATTAAATAACCCAAGGTATAACTATAAAGCCTATCAAAGTAAAACACTTGAACCTTGGAACGGAAATAGAGATGATACCGCTAAAAATTTAAGAGTCTTAAAATACAGTGATATTTTATTGATACGAGCAGAAACAGCTTTTAGATTAGGAAATACAGGAGAAGCGCTTACACAGATTAATGTGATTCGAAAAAGAGCGGGTCTAGCAGATGCAACTGATGTTACTCTAGAATCTATTTGGAAAGAAAGACGATTAGAAATGGCAATGGAACACGACCGATGGTTTGATTTGGTAAGAACAGGTCAGGCAAAAACCGCAATGGCTGCCAACGGAAAAACATTTATAGTAGGTACGCACGAAGTGTTTCCTATTCCACAACAACAAATTACCGCAAGTGGCGGACGATTAACACAAAATAACGGATACAATTAACAATTAACTCAATTTTAAACATTAAACACTATGAAAACAATTAAATTATCAGGTTTCGCTTTAGCAATGACGCTAAGCTTTGGTTTATTAACGAGCTGCGGTTCAGATGACGATGCACCAGCACCGCTACCTCCAATTGATGGGTATAACAATGCAAACGAAGTAGGTGCGGCTGATTTAGTAGCCTATTGGCCTTTAGACGGAAACGGAACAGAAAGTAAATCAAATACCGCCCCATCATCAACAGTTGGTGCTACTTATGAGGCAGGAGCAAAGGGTCAGGGTTTAAAATTGACCAATGGGTATTTAACTTATCCTGTTATAACCTCATTGACTAGCAATTTATCAGCATATACAATAAGTGCCTGGGTTAGATTAAGTAATAATAAAACTGAAACTTCTGCCACCGCTTCAACTATTTTTTCTATGACCCGGACTGATGAATGGATTGGGCATATGAATTTATATGCAGAAACTGGTCGATATGAGGCTACAAATGATACTATTCAAGTTAAACAAGGTTTTGGTAGTACTTCTGGTACAGAAATATATGAAACTTTTCCAAAACTTGAACCTTGGATGATTGAAGATAATTTAGTTAATCCCGGAAAACATGTAGCAAATGCAAATAAGATTGGTGGAAAATGGGCACAATTAGTAGCTACATGGAGCGGTGCGGATAATAAATTGATTATTTATTCAAATGGTCAAAAGATTTCAAGTCCTGCATTTGAGGTTAGAGGTTCTAACACAAATATTGTTTTTAATTCTACGACGTTCCCTATGATTGGAGCTTTTGGCAATGTAGCAACTACTACTGATACATGGAATAAACCAATGACTGGAAATCTAGACGAAATTCGTGTTTACAAAAAAGCACTTAATGCTGCTGACGTGAACTCTCTTTACGAGCTTGAAAAAGCAGGAAGATAAATAGTAGTTATTCATAACACCTAATGCTGTTGTATTAGGTGTTATATTTTTTAAAACAATATTTTTTCAATATGAAAATCATTCGTTTATTTCTTCTATTCTCCTTATTTGTTTCTTGCTCCGGTTGTGATACTAGTACTTCTCCAGATCCAGCGGTTATTGTAGTTCCTCCAGTGGTTGTAGATCCTCCATTATCTGAAGAAGTTATATTAAATATGGCTCAAAAAGATGCATTAAAATATTTTGTAGAATATGCACAATCTAATTCTAAGTTAGCCCGAGAGCGCTATCATGTTGACGATACTGGAAATGATGCCAATATTGTAGCAATTGGTGGTTCAGGATTTGGTTTAATGACACTTTTAGTAGGAATAGAACGAAATTTTATAAGTAAAGCCGATGCCGTTAGTCGACTAACAACAATGCTTGATTTTCTTGAAAAAGCCGATCGTTTTCACGGAGCTTGGCCGCATTGGATAGATGGAAACACAAAAAAAGTGATCCCTTTTGGTTCTGATGATGATGGAGGTGATTTAGTAGAAACTTCTTTCCTATGTCAAGGTTTAATTTGTGTTAGAGAGTACTTTAAAAACGGAACTCCCGAAGAAATTGCCTTAGCTGAACAAGCAGATAGGTTATGGAAGGGCGTAGAATGGGATTGGTATACTAAAGGTGAAGAGGTTTTATATTGGCATTGGTCACCTAACTATGCTTGGAAAAAGAATTTTAAATTAGAAGGGTATAATGAATGTTTAATTACTTATATAATGGCTAAAAGTTCGCCAACACATCCTATTTCTAATGCCTGTTACAACAAAGGTTGGGCAAGAAACGGAGGTATTAAAAACCCTGCTCTTCGATTCAACATTCCTGTTGTATTTAATTACAATGGAGCATCAGGAAATGTAGGTCCCATGTTTTGGGCACATTATTCTCATTTAGGTCTTGATCCTCGCGGATTGTCAGATCAATATGCAAATTATTGGGAACTGACTCAAAATCATGCTAAAATCATGTATCAGTATTGTGTTATTAATCCATTGGTTTGGAAAGGATATAGTGATAAATGTTGGGGGTTAACAGCTAGTTACACCAGGAATTCTAATGGTTCTGTTGGGTATACAGATCATAAGCCAGGAAATGATAGAGGAGTAATTTCGCCAACAGCAGCTTTATCTAATTTTCCGTATACTCCAGTAGAATCAATGAAATTTTTGCGCTATTTGTATGAAGAAAATAAAGCAAAATATGTTGGTGTTGCAGGACCTTATGATGCCATTTCTCCGCATTATAATTGGGTAACAAAACGCTATTTGGCCATAGATCAAGGAACAATCGCGCCAATGATTGAAAATTATAGAACAGGAATGTTATGGAATTTATTTATGCAAGCTCCTGAAGTAAAAGCGGGTTTAATTGATTTAGGTTTTAAATCAACCCAACATGGATTTTAGTAATTAAAAACGTCAGTTCGAGTGTTTTTTGTTTAGCACTTCTCGATACTTTTCAAAATTTATAATTTTGAAAAACTCGAAGAGACGAGGAACATTCCCGATAGCTATTGGGAGTATTGAGAACTTTTTGAATAATAATTTCAGAATCATTAAGATTAATAAAGTTATTTAAATGAATAAAATACTTCTATTTTTTCTTTTAATAGCAATACAATTTTCCTTTTCACAGTCGGAAGTTAAAGGAAGTTTTAAAACCGAAGTTATTATAAAAAAGCAAGTTGGTTATGCATTGCATATTCCTAAAAACACCAAAGAAAAGAAACCATTAATCGTTTTTATATCTGGCGATGGAGAAAAAGGTACGGCTATTGAAAAAGTAAAAATAAATGGTCCTTTTAAATATTTAAAAAATAACGAATTAGATGCTTATATTCTAGCACCTCAATGTTTAGAAAATGAAGATTGGGATGTCAATATAATCTATCAATTGATAGTAAAAATTCAAAAAGAGAATACTATAGATGCTAACAGAATTTATGTCACTGGATTAAGTTCAGGAGCATGGGCAACATTTAATTTGGCTATTGCTTATCCTGAATTATTTGCAGCAGTAGTTCCAATTTCAGGCTATGTTGATTTATATGAGATGGATTATATCTGTAAAATAAAATCAATTCCTACTCAAATTTTCCACGGATTATTAGATGATGTGGTTAATGTTGATTTTGCAATTTCAGTTTACAAACAACTAAAAGCATGTAATAGTAATGTAAAACTTACTATTTTTGACGATGCAGGTCATGACGCTTGGTCAAGAGTTTATGACAATCAAGAAATTTATGATTGGATGTTCAAACAAATCAAAACACCGTAATTTAAATAGAATGAAAATTAAATATACAGTACTAGTAATAGCTTTATTTGGAGTAATTTCTTCATATTCTCAAAAAGTAAAAGCAAATAAAACAATTGATCCAAAAGATATTTTTGTCACTAATTTAATGGCTAAAATGACTCTAGAGGAAAAATTAGGACAACTGAATTTGCCCACTTCTGGAGATATTACTACTGGTCAAGCCAATAGCTCAAACGTAGCTAAAAATATCGAGCAAGGAAAAGTAGGAGGATTATTCAATATAAAATCAATTCAAAAAATAAAGGAAGTACAAAAAATTGCTGTTGAAAAAACACGTTTAAAAATACCATTACTTTTTGGTATGGACGTTATTCATGGCTATGAAACTACTTTTCCAATTCCGTTAGCATTGTCATGTACATGGGATTTAGATTTGATAAAAAGAAGTGCGCAAATAGCAGCCCAGGAAGCTAGTGCAGATGGAATCAATTGGACATTTTCTCCAATGGTAGATATCTCGCGTGATCCTCGATGGGGTAGAGTTTCTGAGGGTAATGGGGAAGATCCTTTTTTAGGAAGTCAAATAGCAAAAGCAATGGTAAAAGGTTATCAAGGCGATGATTTATCTAAAAACAATACTATTTTATCTTGTGTAAAACACTTTGCACTTTACGGTGCTCCAGAAGCAGGAAGGGAATACAACACCGTTGATATGAGTAGAATTAGAATGTACAACGACTATTTTCCGCCATACAAAGCAGCTATTGATGCAGGCGTAGGTTCGGTAATGGCTTCTTTTAATGAAGTCGATGGAATTCCAGCTACAGCAAATAAATGGTTAATGACGGATGTTCTTAGAAAACAATGGGGATTTAAAGGTTTTGTAGTTACAGATTATACTGCAATTATGGAAATGGAATATCATGGTATAGGAGATATGCAAACTGTATCAGCTTTAGCACTAAATGCAGGTGTAGAAATGGATATGGTTAGTGAAGGTTTTTTAAATACACTTAAGAAATCATTAGAAGAAGGAAAAGTAACCATAGACAAAATAGACGATGCCGTTCGCTTAATTTTAAATGCTAAATATGATTTGGGATTATTTCAAGATCCTTATAAATATTGCGATGCAAATAGAGCCAAAACGGAGATTTTTACCAATTCAAACAGGAGTGAAGCTCGAAAAATCGCCACTGAATCTTTAGTTCTGCTAAAAAATCAAAATCAATTGTTGCCCTTAAAAAAATCTGGGACTATTGCTGTTATTGGGCCATTGGCTGATGCTAAAGAAAATATGGCAGGAACTTGGAGCGTAGCTACCAAACAAGAAAATTCCATTTCATTAATTGCTGGTATTAAATCGGCAGTTGGAAATTCAGCCAAAGTGCTGTATGCCAAAGGAAGCAACCTCGATTATGATGCTGTACTTGAAGAAAAAGCAACCATGTTCGGAAAAACTTTGCATAGAGACAATAGAACTGCAGAAGAGTTACTCGCAGAGGCAATAAATATAGCCAATCAATCAGATGTAATTCTTGCTGCTCTTGGCGAATCAGCAGAATTTAGTGGCGAATGCAGTAGTAGAACTAATCTCGAAATTCCTCAAGCTCAAAAAGATTTATTGCAAGAATTATTAAAATTAGGCAAGCCGGTTGTTTTGGTATTATTTAACGGAAGACCTTTGGTTTTAAAGCAAGAAAATGAAACAGTTCCTGCCATTTTAGAGGTCTGGTTTGCTGGCAGCGAAGCTGGGTACGCTATTGCAGATGTTTTGTTTGGCGACGAAAATCCTTCAGGTAAATTAACGACAACTTTCCCAAGAAGTTTAGGTCAAGTACCTATTTATTATGCGTCTAAAAATACAGGACGGCCTTTAGGTAATAGTGAAGGTAAATTTGAAAAGTTCAAATCTAATTATATTGATGAACGAAACGAGCCGTTATTTCCATTTGGTTTCGGATTAAGTTATACTACTTTTGAGTACAGTAATATGAAACTTTCTTCTTCAAAAATGAATACTAATGATAAATTGAACGTATCAGTTGATTTAACTAATACCGGAAATTATGATGGAAAAGAAGTAGTACAATTGTATATAAGAGATTTAGTAGGATCTGTTACAAGACCCATAAAAGAATTAAAAGGTTTCCAAAAAACTGCACTTAAAAAGGGAGAAAAGCAAACAATAACTTTTGAAATTTCTATAGAGGATTTAAAGTTTTATAATTCAGATTTACAATTTAATGCAGAACCAGGATACTTTGAAGTATTTGTCGGAGGAAATTCTGATACCCAACTAAATGAAAAATTTGAATTAGTAAATTGAGTTTTTTTGGTGTTTATGTTTGAAAACCCTTCATGATTTAAATGAAGGGTTTTTTAAATACCAAACTAATTTAATTACTTTTATACTTTCTTAAAACAAAACATATGAAATTTATTTTTTCTTTAGTATTCCTTTTGGCAATAGGATATATTAATTCTCAGAGTGTTCAATCTCCTTCAAAAGCCATTACAGTTAACTTTAAGTTATCAGAAAATGGTAATCCTAATTACACTATAACTTATAAAAATAAACCTGTAATTCTAGAAAGTTTTCTTGGTTTAAAACTAAAAAGCGGAATTGATTTGACTTCTAATTTTGCAATAGATAGTTTTGGGGTTAATACTTTCAACGAAATTTGGCAGCCTGTATTAGGGGAACAAAAAAATATTATCAATCATTATAATCAGTTAACAATTGCTCTTTCTCAAACAAAAGCTAACATTAAAATAAATATTATTTTCAGAGTTTTTGATGAGGGAGTTGCCCTTAGGTATGATTTCCCAAAACAGCAAAATTTAAATTATTTTATTATTTCAGATGAAGCTTCCGAATTTAATGTAGTAGGAAATCATAAAGTTTTTTGGTTGCCCGGAGATTTTGACACTAACGAATACAACTACGAAGAAACTCTATTCTCTGAAATTAATACGGATAAAGTTAATTTGAATAACGGAATTGGCTTTAAAGCAATTAATAAAAAATATATGGTTCAAACACCATTGATGATGAAATCTTTGGATGGTATTTATTTAAATGTTTTTGAAGCAGCAGTTGTCAATTATCCAGTAATGCAATTGGATGTTGATACTAAAAATTATAAATTAAAATCGAGTTTAGCACCCAATGCATTAGGAGATAAAGCCTATTTACAAACGCCTTGTGTTTCGCCTTGGAGAACCATAATGATTAGTGACGACGCACGTGATATAGTAGGTTCTAAAATGATATTAAACTTAAATGAACCTTCAAAAATTGATGATACTTCTTGGATAAAACCAATGAAGTACGTTGGTGTTTGGTGGGAAATGCATGTCGGAAAATCGACTTGGGATTATGCAGGCTCTCAAAACGCACAAAATGCATTAGATAAAGAGTTGAAGCCCTCAGGAAAACATGGTGCAACAACAGCCAATACAAAACGGTATATCGATTTTGCTGCTAAACATGGTTTTGACGGTGTACTAGTTGAAGGCTGGAATGTAGGTTGGGAAGATTGGTTTGGCAATTGGAAAGAAAATGTTTTCGATTTTCTAACTCCATATCCCGATTTCAATTTAAAAGAAGTGAATGATTACGCTAAATTAAAAGGAATTAAAATGATTATGCATAGTGAAACTTCGGGTTCAGTAGCCAATTTTGAAAGGCATTTGGATCGGTCACTAAACTTGATGAAAGAATATGGATATACAGCTGCTAAAACGGGTTATGTAGGAAGAATTATTCCAAGAGGTGAATTTCATGACGGTCAAACTATGGTCAATCATTATAATTTTGTAGCGCAACGATTTGCCGATTATAAAATGATGGTCAATTCGCATGAAAGTTCTCGTCCTTCAGGTTATAGCAGAACCTATCCTAACTATATTGCGGCCGAGGCTACTCGTGGAACTGAATTTAATGCTTGGAGTATTGGTAACTTACCCTCCCACGAAACCGTTTTGCCTTTTACACGATCGCTTGGTGGTCCTATAGATTATACACCTGGAATTTTTGAAATCAAAATGAGTTATTATGATGCTTCAAAAAAAGAGCAGGTTCACACTACTTTAGCAAAACAATTGGCACTTTATGTAACCCTGTATTCTCCATTGCAGATGGCTGCAGATTTACCTGAAAACTATGAGAAATATCCAGATGCTTTTCAGTTTATAAAAGATGTAGCCGCTGATTGGGATGACAGTAAATATTTAGAAGCTGAACCCGGGGATTATCTAACAATTGCCAGAAAAGCAAAAGGAACTGAAAAATGGTTTTTAGGAGCAATTACTGATGAAAATTCTAGAAAAACAGAAATAAAATTAGATTTTTTAACACCAAATAAAAAATACAAAGCGACTATTTATCAGGATGATAAAACAGCTGATTGGCAAAAGAATCCAATCAATTACGAAATTAAATCATTACTAGTAACCTCAAAAACAAAGTTAAAATTAGTATTAGCCGCTGGTGGAGGTACAGCAATTAGCTTTTTTCCAATTAATTAAACTACATATAAATGAAATATCAGATTGCACTATTTTTACTGCTAATCAATTCAATTTATGGAATTGCCCAACAAAAAACCTATTGTAATCCCATTAATATTGATTATGGCTATTGCCCAATTCCCAATTTTGTAACCCAAGGAAAACACCGCGCAACTGCCGATCCGGTAATCACTTTTTTTAAAGGAGAATATTTTCTTTTTTCTACCAATCAATGGGGGTATTGGCATAGTAAAGATATGCTAAATTGGAAATTTATCTCCCGAAAATTCCTTCGCCCAGAACATAAAGTATACGATGAATTGTGTGCACCATCATTGTCATTTGTCAATGATACTTTATTAGTGGTTGGTTCTACTCAGGGTAAAGAGTTTCCCATTTGGATGAGTACCAATCCAACAAAAGATGATTGGAAAGAGCTAGTTCATAAATCTGAAGCTGCCGCATGGGATCCTCAGATTTTTTGGGATAAGGAAAATGATGAAGTCTATGAATATTATGGTTCTAGTAATTTGTATCCACTTTATGGAGTAAAATTGAACAGAAAAACTTTTCAGCCAGAAGGAGAACGCATTCCAGTTTTAGCTTTAAATGATGATGAACACGGTTGGGAACGTTTTGGCGAACACAATGATAATACGTTCTTGCAACCTTTTACTGAAGGGGCTTTTATGACTAAATACAATAATAAATATTATTTGCAATACGGAGCACCCGGAACTGAGTTTAGTGGTTATGCAGACGGCGTTTATGTTGGTTCAAATCCGTTAGGTCCTTTTGAATATCAATCACATAATCCTTTCTCCTATAAACCAGGAGGATTTGCAAAAGGAGCAGGGCATGGTGCTACTTTTCAGGATGTGAATAATCAATATTGGCATGTCTCAACCATCGGAATTTGTACAAAAAACAACTTCGAAAGGCGTATTGGCATTTGGCCAGCTGGTTTTGATAAAGATGATATTTTATATAGTAATACAGCTTATGGTGATTATCCAACGTATTTACCCTCAGAAAAAAAGAATCATCTTAATGAAAACTTTTCGGGTTGGATGTTGTTGAATTACAACAAACCCATTCAAGTATCATCTTCTTTTGGTGGCTATCAATCAAATTATGCTGTAGATGAAGATATAAAATCCTATTGGTCAGCAAAAACTGCAAATAAAGGAGAATATTTGATTTCAGATTTGGGAGAGCTAAGTACCATTAATGCAATTCAAATTAATTATGCGGACCAAGACGTTGAAATTATGGGAAAACCTGAAACTACATTAGGTCACAAGTATATTATTTACGCTTCTAGTGATGGAAAAAATTGGAAGACTTTAATTGATAAAAGTAAAAACGCGATTGATGTTCCTCATGATTATACTGAAATTCAAAAACCAATTATAGCAAGGTATTTGAAACTAGAAAATATTCAAATGCCAACGGGGAAATTTGCAATTAGCGGTTTTAGAGTTTTTGGAAAAGGAAGCGGGGAAAAACCAAAAGCAGTTCAAAATTTCGTTCCCTTGCGTTCAGGTCCAAAAGTAAAAGGAGAAAGAAGAAATGTTTGGTTCAAATGGCAACAAGAACCCAATGCTGATGGCTATGTTATTTATTTTGGAAAATCTCCAGACAAATTATACGGGTCAATTATGGTTTATGGCAAAAATGAATATTATTTTAATGGATTGGATAAATCAGATGTATACTATTTTCAAATAGAAGCTTTTAACAACAATGGTATAGGAGTGAAGAGTGAAATAAAAAAATCAGAATAAAGGAATGAAAGTAACTTCTATAGTATTATTATTTTTTACTAGTTTTATTTTTTCACAAAATAATCTCAATGTAATGTCTTATAACATTCGATATGGTTCAGCAAATGATGGAGAAAATAATTGGGATTCAAGGAAAGAAAAAGTAGTTGATTTATTAAATTATTATGAGGCATCTTTCATTGGTTTACAAGAAGTGCAAAAATTTCAATTGGATTTTATTTTACAAAATTTAACCCATTATAGTTTTATTGGTTTGCCAAGAGATAATAATGATTCCGCTGAATATTCTTGTATTCTATACAATAATAATCAATATAAACTTTTAGAGCAAAAAACATTGTGGTTATCTCAGACTCCTATGATTATTTCGAAAGGTTGGGATGCAGCCTTTTGTAGAATAATAACTTATGGTTTGTTTAGGGATATTAATACAAAAAAAGAATTTTGGATTGCAAATACCCATTTTGATCATCAGGGTAGAACCGCTAGAATTGAGTCTGCAAAAATGACAATACAGTTAAAAGATAATTTAAAAAAAATAAAGGAGATTCCATTTATCCTTACTGGCGATTTTAATGCAACTCCTGATGAGGAATCTATTGAAATTTTAAAATCAAATTTAAATGAGTGCTATTCAACCTCAGAACGTAAACCTTATGGAGGAAATTCAACTTGGAATGCTTTTGATTTTAAAAAAATACCCGACAAGCAAATTGATTTCATCTTTTACGATAAAAAATCTAAAATAAAAGTTAAAAAATTCATAACAATTGACGACTTTTATCAATTCAAATACCCATCAGATCATTTGCCTATAATGGCAACCTTTATTAAACATAATTAATTTAAACCAAAAACAAAATTATGAGTTCAGAAAATTCTAAAACCAATTGGGGACAATTTATTCCCTTAGTTATTGTATTCTACTTTTGGGGATTTGTTGCTGCAAGTAACGACATCCTTATTCCTGTATTTAAAAAAGCATTCGACTTAACACAAGGCCAAAGTCAGTTTGTTTCAATTGCATTTTATATTTCTTATACCGTAGGTTCATTAATATATATGGGAGTTTCAATAGTAATGAAACAAGATTTAATCAATAAAATTGGTTACAAAAATGGTTTAGCTTTAGGGTTGGTCATTTCTGCACTAGGAACATTACTATTTTATCCAGCTGCGAATACAGGGTCTTATACATTAATGCTTGCGGGTTTATTTATAGTAGGTCTTGGTTTTTCTTTACAACAAACCGTTGCAAATCCATTAGCAATTGCTTTAGGACCAATTAAAACCGGTTCACAACGATTGACTTTGGCTGGTGGAATTAATAATTTTGGTACAACTATTGGACCACTAATTGTAAGTTTTGCTATTTTTGGATCTACAGCATCAGGCAATACAGATATGAGTATCGAAAGTGTTAAAATTCCTTATTTAATACTAGGATTAGCTTTTATAATAGTTGCTGTTTTATTAAAAATTTCTTCATTACCTGAACATCCTGAAACAATTGAAGAAACTACAGAAGATTCAAATTCTTCAAAAAGTTCAGCGTTACACTATTCACAATTGGTTTTGGGAATGGTTGCTATTTTTCTTTATGTAGGGGTTGAAGTTTCTACAGCCAGTAACTTACCAGCTTATATGGAAAGTAAATTAGGTTTTGCTATAGGTGATATTGCACCATATATTTCTTTATACTGGGCGAGTTTAATGATTGGACGTTGGACTGGAGCTGTAGAAGCATTTACAGATAATATGAGTACTCAAAAAATATTGAGATTCCTAGCTCCGTATTTAGCTTTCGGAGTATTCTTATTAGTTAATGCAATTGCAAAACATGATTTAACTCCCTTTTATATCTACGGATTAATTATTTTGGTGCTTATTGCTGCCGATATGGCTAGTAAAGGGAATCCTGCTAGAATGTTGTTAATTTTTTCAGTATTGGGCATTACAGCTTTATTTATAGGAATGGCAACAAGCGGTATGATTAGCGTTTATGCTTTTACTAGTGTCGGATTGTTTTGTAGTACCTTATGGCCATGTATTTTTACATTAGCAGTAAGCGGATTGGGAAAACACACCAGTCAAGGAAGTAGCTTTTTGATTATGATGATTATGGGAGGCGGAATTGTAAGTTGGCTTCAAGGAGCAGTTTCAGAAAGTATAGGAATTCAAAACAGCTATATTATTGGTGTTTTATGCTTTGCTTATTTGGCTTTTTATGCCTGGAAAGTTAGCGGAATATTAAAAAAGCAGGGAATTAATTTTGATCAAAAATTGAGTGGAGGACATTAAATAAAATTCATTTTTGTCCGAAAAAGGAAATATTAAATAAGCTAAAAAAATGACATCTTTAAACTAAACGTAACAGAGTTTTGTAAAACTTTATAGACGATGAATAATACTATTATTTTTTCTGGCATACTTCGTTTTTGTTAAACAACCAATTTCGAGATATATAAAAATCAAGTAAAGTTCTTGATATTACTACAATAACCTTTTTTAGTCTTGTTTTTAGTTGGATTGGAAGAGAATCAAAAGACTAAAAAAGTAAAGGCGTAAATAAACTACCTCGTAGAATTAAACTCGAGGTGGTTTATTATTATAACTTTTAAAATACTCGAATTTATCCAAAACAAGAAAAGTTTCGACAACCTTTTTTGGTGATTTTTTATATTCATTACTGATAAATTACTTTACAATAATTCAATTCTAAAGTATACATCAGTTTAAAAAAATGATACTTTTTAAGTGCTAACTGTTATTTTTTTATACTTTTGAAGAAGTTACTAATTTCGATACATTATAATGAATTTTGAAAGAAAGAATCTTACAGATAATCAATTATTAGATTTATATAAAAGGCTACTTAAGCCAAGACTTATCGAAGAGAAGATGCTCGTCTTAATTCGTCAAGGAAAAGTTTCAAAATGGTTTTCAGGCATAGGTCAAGAGGCTATTTCTGTTGGAATTACAGCTGTTTTAGACCAAGACGAATATATTTTACCAATGCACAGAAACTTAGGTGTATTTACCGGTAGAGATATTCCTTTATTTCGATTGTTCTCTCAATGGCAAGGCAAAGCCAGTGGTTTTACCAAAGGGAGAGATAGAAGTTTCCACTTCGGAACGCAAGAATATAAAATCATCGGAATGATTTCACATTTAGGACCTCAGTTAGGTATTGCCGATGGTATTGCATTAGCTAATAAACTTAAAAAGAATGGTAAAGTAACTGCAGTATTTACTGGAGAAGGAGCTACAAGTGAAGGTGATTTTCACGAAGCTTTAAATATAGCCTCGGTTTGGGATTTACCTGTTTTATTTGTTATAGAAAATAATGGATATGGTCTTTCAACACCTACAAGTGAACAATATCGATGTGAAAATTTAGCTGATAAAGGTATAGGATATGGTATGGAAAGCCATATTATTGATGGTAACAATATCCTTGAAATCTTTGAAGAGCTAACTGAAATTGTAGCTTCAATGCGAATTAATCCTCGTCCAGTTTTATTGGAATTCAAAACTTTTAGAATGAGAGGTCATGAAGAGGCAAGTGGGACCAAATATGTTCCAAAAGAATTAATGGACATGTGGGCAGAAAAAGATCCAGTAGAAACTTTTAAAAGGTATCTTATCAAATTAAATATCTTAACTAATTTTCAGGATGAAACTTGGAGAGCAGAAATTATAAAAGAGATTGATGAAAATTTACTACTCGTAAATGCTGAACCAGAGATAATAGCAAGTTATGATAATGAATTGAATGATGTTTATAAAGACTATGATTTTGAAGAAGTTATTCCTTCAGGTAAAACTGAAAATATACGATTTATTGACGCCATTTCTCAAGGATTAAAACAATCAATGTTAAAACACGATAATTTAGTTATAATGGGTCAGGATATTGCTGAATATGGTGGCGCTTTTAAAATTACAGATGGTTTTGTAACAGCATTTGGAAAAGAGCGTGTCATTAATACTCCAATTTGTGAAAGTGCTGTAGTATCTGCAGGAATGGGACTTTCTATAAATGGTTACAAAGCAATTGTAGAAATGCAATTTGCAGATTTTGTTTCTACAGGATTCAATCCCATTGTAAATTTGTTGGCAAAATCGCATTACAGATGGGGAGAAAAGGCCGATGTAGTTATTAGAATGCCATGCGGAGGGGGTAGCCAAGCCGGGCCATTTCATTCGCAAACTAATGAAGCTTGGTTTACTAAAACTCCTGGACTAAAAGTAGTGTATCCTGCTTTTCCATACGATGTAAAAGGACTATTAGCTACAGCTATAAATGACCCAAATCCAGTGTTATTTTTTGAACATAAATTATTATACAGAAGCGTTTACCAAGATGTGCCTAAAGAGTATTATACAATGCCTTTAGGGAAAGCTTCTTTGTTAAAAACAGGAAATGATATTACAATTATTGCATTTGGAGCAGCCGTTCATTGGGCTATTGAGACTTTAGAAAAAAACCCACAACTCTCGGCTGATTTAATAGATTTAAGAACCTTACAGCCATTAGATAAAGAAACTATTTACAAGTCCGTAAAGAAAACAAATAAAGTCATTCTATTGCAAGAGGACACCCTTTTTGGAGGTATTTCAAGCGACATATCTGCAATGATTATGGAAGATTGCTTTGAGTATTTAGACGGTCCAGTTAAACGTGTTACTAGTTTAGGCACCCCTGTGCCTTTTACAAAATCGTTAGAAGATCAATATTTACCTAAAAGTAGATTTGAAAAAGCTTTATTTGAACTATTAAAGTATTAATTTTTTTTAAAGACTACATTTTCTATAAAAATGTTTTGTTATTTATTTTTTGTTT
>CANGUZ010000035.1 GCA_947457255.1 Flavobacteriaceae bacterium | reverse complement strand
GATAACCAATCGATGGAACGAATGATAGATGTAAAATCGACAGTAGAAATAATCGAAACGAAACTATCAGAAAAATGATTGGTAACGACATTGTAGATTTGGCTTTAGCACAAAAAGAAAGCAACTGGAAACGTAAAGGGTTTTTAGAAAAAATTTTTACAGATAAAGAGCGAATTTTAATTTTAAATTCTGAAAATCCAGAAACCATGGTCTGGAATTTGTGGAGTAGGAAGGAAGCGGTATATAAAATATACAACCGTAAAACAAAAATTAGAGCTTTTATTCCTTTACAATTAGAATGCTTTCAAATTACAAAGTGCCTTGGTAAAGTAATTTGCTATGACACTTGTTATTATACAAAAACACATATTTCTACAAAATTAATTCGTACTGTTGCTGTAAATAAATTATCAGATTTTAAAAGAATTATATTTCTTGAAACTAGAAATGGAATATCAAAAAATAACGGAATTCCAGTTATTCATGGTTATAATAATTCAATTTCAATAAGTAATCATGGAGATTTTGAGGAAATTGTAATGCTTTCAAAGAAAATTTACAATCCTAATTTAGACTTAAGTTTAAGAAATAATAATGCAATGGTATAAGCATCTTCTGAAGAGGAAAGACGTTCACTTTTTGGAACCTTATAAATTTCGCACAATTCATCTATGGAAATTGGTTTTTCACTACTAATATCTTTTAGCTTCTTGTGCATAATTTCTATGTCTAAAGCTTCATTTTTTAGTTTTCCGCAATCTAGTTTTTCAAGTGCGACATTTATCAAATCAACATCAAAATGTATGCGATGTCCCACTAAAATAGCGTTTCCAATATATTCTAAAAAAGCCTGAATTGCTTCACGTTCTCCAAGCTTAGGTTGCTTACTTTCGATTATAAATTCGTTAGAAAGTCCGTTATCGTGAAGATAAACGTATTGCAAAAGCATAACTTCAAAAGAATCACCAATTAAAATACTATTGTTTTGCACTGCAATTGCTCCAAACGATAAAATCACATCTTTATTAGGGTTTAATCCTGTGGTTTCAGTACTTAAAACAACGAACCGATTAGACCGTTTTTCAAATTTTGAAATATAGTTTTTCCAAATTTCAGGATATTCTTTATTAATGTTTTTAATCCAATCGAACATAGTTACGAAAATTGAGTCAGTTGAAAAGTATCTTTAATTAAATCTTCTAATTCTCTCATTGGGGCTAATGCATTTTTTAGTATTTCTTTATCGACTTTCGAAAGCTCGCTTAAGTTGATATATTGACCATTGCTATCATTTTTTAATCCTTCTAAAGTTCTGAATTTTGATAGCGTTATAAATGCATCAGCACAATTTAAAAATATTTCTGAATGCTTTGGATCTACAATTGCCAATTGTTTAAATCTTAAATAGGTATTATTTATGCCTCGAATATTCTGGCTAATGGTAAACAATCGGGCGCCATCGATTAATGGCATTAAACCTCGAGTTTTGATATCGAATTTATCTTTATAAATACCTTCTTCTTCAACATTAAATTTTTTAAAAAAGCTTAACGCCGCTGGTTTTTTTAAAGCATCATTACCTAAATAGTCAAAGAAAAGAGTTTGCTTTTTTGTTTTATTAAAAATAATATCAGTTAGTGCATCTTCAATTTTTGATTCTCCAAAAGCAATCTCATAATCAAAAAAAGTACTACTGATTTCATTGCTTTTTTCACCTGGAGTATTCATCCAGTTATTGTATTGTTTTGTCCAGTCTGTCAATGATTTACACCATTGCATGTTACTAGCCACATGACCGTTAGAACAAGGTAGATATCCTGTTTTTTCTAAAGTTTCAACAGTTCTCTTAGCTAATTTTAAAAAATAATCTTTAACATCTCTGTACTTTTCGGTGGCAACATCTTCAAAAACAAGGATATTATCCTGATCGGTAACTAATAATTGTTCTTTTCTGCCTTGGCTTCCAATGCTAAGCCAAGCAAATCGAGCCGGGGGAGAGCCTAGATTTAGAATAGCCAATTCAACTGCACGTTTAAAAATAGCAAAATTGATTTCACTAGCAATATTGGTAATATGTAAAAGAGGAATGTTCTTAGCTATTGATGTTTGAATTAATTCTGATAATTTAACACGAACTCTTCTCAAATCATTAGCATCATTTGATCGTTTGGCTTCCTTAATTAATATGCCTGGATTACTGGCTTGAGCAACTACTAAATCATGTTCTGAAATTACACCTTTAACTTCTGAAGCATCACTTCCGTCAGTAGTTACACATAAATGACTTACATTATTTTTAAGTAACAACAATTGCGCTTCGGCAAGTGATACATTTTCATTTACTGTAATTACAGGGGAGGACATTATTTTATCTACTGATGAAGTAATAGAATACCGCCCTGTGGCGATTTTAGATCGCATATCTGTATCAGTTACAATTCCGATAGGCATATTTTGTTGAGTAATAATCACATTGTCTAATAAGTTGTCCGTCATTAATTGAGCAACTTGACTAACTATTGCTGATTTTTCAATTTTTAATGGTGTTTTATTGTATGATAAAGATTGGAAATATTGAATTTCAGAGGGTTTTGAAGAAAAAACTACGTTGTCAGATAAAAATTTACCTTTATTTTCTATATCATTTGGATTCGCTGTATTATTTGCAAAACTTTCAAGAAGAAAGTTTAAAACTTCTGCATTTTGAGCTACAAAAGGACGAAATGCTGCAATAGGAATGGCATAAACTATGCTTTCTTCACGAGCTTTTGCTGTCATCATATAATTATTCTTTGCAAAAAAGGGGCGCAAACCAAAAACATCACCTTCAATACATTTATTTAAAAGTGCTTCTTCGGCATCTGAAATTACTGATAAATTGATTACACCAGAAGCAACAACATAAAAACTATCATGTAGCACATCGTTTATTTGAAAAAGCGTTTTGTTTTTTTCAAGATTTATTACTCGAATACTTAATGCAACACTTGTCAATTCTTCAAACGAAAGAATATTAAACGGTTGATACTTTTTTAAAAAATCAGCAATACGCTCGGCAATAGCATTCATAATTGATTAAATATATAAAGTTTTAGAGTACACCCAATTTTTAGATTATAACAAAACTGAAATGCAAAAATAGGAAACATTTAATGTTTATTTTAGGTTTATACAGACAATCTATTCACTGTTATGAACAATTTCTATTTTACATAATATAAATTATAGTTTTATAATAATGTTTTTTTTAATGCTTGTAAATACTAATTGATTTATTGTAAAATTAAAAAGCGTGATAATTTAATATCATAATTAGAGATACCTTTGGAATTTATTTAATGTTTTTCTTACCAATTTTAAAGTTATAAACACTTCATAATTAAAATGTTAATATCTTTTCACTTCTTTTGCTCCTTGATTTCTTACAAATTCGGATATAATAATAATAAATTTCTTACATAAATATAATAAATGGTGTTTTTTATCGATAAAATATGAAATTTTAACACTTTCGTCGATTATTATTGCACTTAATCTATATAAATTTGTCTTGTTGAGTTGTTAATCCCAAATTAATAATTAAAACAAAAAAAATTAAATTAAAAAATAACGCTAGTTAAAATCTTAACCTACTTACTATGAAAAAATTATGTACTCTATTGGGAGTTCTTCTTTTTGTTTCAGGAAGTGCCCAAACGACAAATGTAACTTATAAGGTATCTACTTTAAATTTCTCAAACCCGGAACGAGGTTTCTACAAACATACTTCAGCAAATAGTGGAACTTATAAAGGTTTAAACCAAACTACAATAACAAATTATAGAGTTCTAAATAATATTTCATTAATATATAGAGCATTTCCTTTAGATGATTTTATAGATACTCCTATTTCAGAAAGTTACTTAGCCAACATGCAAAGTGATTTTGATAAAATTAGAAAAGCAGGTATAAAATGTTTTATTCGTTTTACCTATTCTGACGATCAAGATGTACCCAAAAGAGATGCTACCAAAGCGATGATGCTAACTCATATCAAACAAATAAAACCTCTTTTACAAGCCAATGAAGACGTTATAAGTTTGATGCAAGCTGGATTCATTGGTGCATGGGGCGAATGGTATTACACCAGCCAAGCTGATTTTGGTGGTGAAGGATATAATGGCTTAAAAGCAACAACAACCAATATAAATAATAGGAAAGAAATTGTTGAAGCATTATTAGATGCTTTACCTGCAAGCAGAATGCTTCAAGTGAGAACTCCTACATTTAAACAAGGTTTATATTCTAAAAATGCGTTAACTACTACGCAAGCATTTTCAGAAACATCTTTAGCAAGAATAGGACATCATAATGACTGTTTCTTAGCAAGCTCTTCAGACTATGGTACCTATAGTGATGTAACTACTCAATATCCCTATTTAGCTCAAGAAACAAAATTTGTTCCTATGGGCGGCGAAACCTGCACCTTAAATTCTCCAAGAACTGATTGTGCCACTGCTCTATCGGAAATGAAAAAATTTCATTGGTCATTTTTAAATTTAGATTATTATCCTGGCGTAATTGATGGTTTTGAAGCCAACAATTGTTTTACAGATGTTCAAAAAGAATTGGGTTATCGATTTCAGTTAACAACCGCTACTTTTCCAAAATCACAATTATTAAAAGATAAATTACCAATTACTTTAAAAATTATCAATAGTGGTTTTGCTGCTCCTTTTAATGAACGAAAAGCCTATTTAGTTTTAAAGAATTTGGCAACAAATCAAGTTTTTTCAATTTTGATGTCTTCTGACCCTAGAACATGGCTTGGTCCAACTGAATTAACTATAAACGAAAATCTTACTTTACCATCTAATTTAACTACTGGAAATTACAAAATGTATTTACATCTTCCAGATAACATGCCTACTTTAGCAAATAGATCGGAATATGCAATTCGTTTTGCAAACGATAACATTTGGGATGCTACTACTGGTTACAATGATTTAAATTATACTATTAACGTTGCAGACACTAATTTAGGTACAGTTGATTCTTTTAAAATAAATATGACTATTTATCCTGTTCCAAGTAATAATGATTTGACCATAGAGTTTGACCGTATAAATGAATATAAAATCACAATGTTTAATTCATTAGGACAAAATGTTTTAATTTCAAAAAAATTAGAAGTTAATAAAACAATAATTAACACATCAAATTTAAGCGAAGGATTGTACTTTTTAGAATTTACTAAAGGCGCTTTTAGAGACATTAGAAAAATTATGATTAAACATTAATTTTATTTTCTGGTAAAATCAAAAAATGGATTATTCAAAACGAATAATCCATTTTTTTTAATTCATTATTATCTTATTGCTGCTCAATAATAATTTTCTTTTTTGTTTTCTTTTTTAAGTTGTATTTTAAGCCCAACTGAAAAGCATTTGAATAAAACTTGTCTTGATCATATACTTCAAAATTAAATGTCAGCGCTGTATAATCAAATAATTGATAAGATAAACTACCGATATAACGTCTGAAATTTTTAGTATAATCGTCAAGGAAATATCCGGCTTCTACTCTTGAATTAAAATTCTTAATTTTAAATTCCCAACCTAATCCTGTACCTCCAAAGTTTCTACTTGAAAGCATCCAATATGGATATCCATCTTCTAAATCTCTGTTACCTCGTGTTATCTGACCTTCAATAAAAGGAACAAATTTTGATTTTCTAACTGTACCTTTATCTAAAACCATTCTTAATGATAGAGCTCCTTCTATAGCATCATCATAAGTGGCTATTTCATACTTATCTTTATCAATCGTGGTAAACACTTTTCTTGCAAGTGGAGATTTTCTATTAGGATTCAGAATTGCGGTATTAATTGTATCTCTTGAAAGTAATCCATTAGTATAATAATTTCCTTCAAATGAAATGTTAGTGTTAATTACTTTAAATAAATAAAAATCTTGGTTTAAACTCAAACGCAAATTATAAATATTTTGGTTTAATCCAGGAGCAAACTCTACTGGCATTAAATTCAGTTCGGCTGATCTAAAGTTTTTTTCTTTTGCTTTACTATATCCTAAACCAGCTTGATAATAGGCTTTAGTAGCTTCATTTGCCTCTACTCTAGCTCTATACCAGTATTGTGGTTTACCCTCTATTTCAGCTGTTTTAAACTTGTATTCTAAACCAACCAATGTGTTTTCATAATTGCTTGGATAAATGTCATCTATAACTATTTTATAATATTTAGTTCGAGTAACTCCTACGCTTTGAAGGTTTCTTTTTTTGTTATAAAAATTATAAGAAAAGATATTGGAAAAGAATGAGTTTACATTTTGATTGGTTTGTAATGAAGAATTAAAATCAATAAAATCACCTTTAGTTAATCTGTATTCTTTAACTATACCTTTCATGACATTAGGATAGAATAATTCGGACTCATTTTCTATTAAATATTGTTGTAATGCTTCGTCTTCATAAACTACATCTTTATTATATGTTTTTCTCAAATCTTCTTTTTCTTCGCTTTCGGGCAAAGAATTCGCTAAAATCCATGCTTCTTTAAAACGCCCCAATTCGTGATAAATACCACTCATAAATATTTTTGCTTTATCATCATTAGGATTTTCAGCAATATACTTTAGATATTCTTTTTCTATCAATCTAGATTGGCCAGAATCGATATACCAACTCATTTTAGTTACAAAATCTATAGATTTAACGATAGAAGACCATTCTATAGCTTTTTTAAAATCTAAAGTGTCCGCATATAGCCAAACTATTTGCTCCCCAAATTCTGCAAAATCTTCAGTTGGTTTTTTATCACTCAGCTCTTTTATAGCTGCATCGGTATCAAACTGTAATAAATGCCTGAGATAATTCTTGTAATTAAATGTCGTATTATCGATTGTATATAAATTTTTAAGAGCCATCCTAATTTTTGACTCATTTGCATCTGTATAATAATTTGTAATGTAAAAATTCAATAATTCTTTATCAAACGGATTGGCTAACAATTGCTCAGTAATCCATTTTTCGGTTATAGCATCATTTGGATATCCTATTACTCTATCTAATTCTTTAGAGTACATAACATTTTCTTTAGAAGGATATTTTTTAATATATTCATCAAGTAATTGCCATACCTCTCCTCCTCTTTCATCCCATGACATTAATTTGCTATATTTATTCCATGTTATTGAATCAATAACTGAAGTATTCATCATTTTATTTTTTAAGTCGGCTAAATATATATTCAACTTTTTCTTTTCAAGTTCTTCAAAGTAAGCACCTGATCTAAACTTTTTCACAGCTATATCATAAAGCTTAATTTCTTCAAGTATAGCCCTATTTATACTTTCTTGTTTTGCTTTTTCATTTGGTGTTTTATAATTTAAATCTATTACACTAATTTTAGGTTTGTTATTATAAACAGAATACATAAAACCGTCTAAAAAGGGTATTTTAGAAAATAATGCCACTTGATTTTTTAGTTTAGCTTCAATCTTTTCAGCATTTTCGTTACTACCGTACATGAACCAATATTGTTTTGTTACTTCGTTTGGATTGGTTCGACTTATAGTATACAATCCATTTTCAGATATATGATTGTATTTTGAAGCCCGCCAATCGATAACAATTTCTCCAGCATCGTTTCCGTTTAGAAATCGCAATTGAGGATAAGCATTAGTCATTTGTCTGATCACTTTCTTAAACTCAGGAAGCATGGCTTTATTTCCTCCTTTTGTTTTGTGCCAACCTAAATTTAATTCATTTCTTAAACTATAGTGACCAGCACTAGCATTTGCTGTGCTTGGAATTTGAAATACATCATCTGGATGCACAAAATGAGTCCAAATGCCCGTAATTAAATACATTGATTGAATACTATATTTTGATTCTTCGCTCATGTAAAAGCCGCTTGAAATTCTTGGATAATCAAAAAAATCATTGCTGTAAGGATCATAATCAAACTCACGGTCTCCACCATCTTTCTTAATTCCCAAATATAAACTACACATATATCTTAGTGAAGGCATAGCTTTTTTTAATGCAATTACTCCTTCTTTGTCAATATCATTTGAAGGCGGAACATATGTAGTAGGTAATTTTCCAAAATTACTGATCTCCCACTTTTTCTTCACAGTATTCATTGATGTATTTATAAATACTGGATTTTTCCATAAATGTTTTAATAAAGAAACGTGATTGTAACCATGAAATGCAATTTCGTGACCATCTTTGGCTACATCTTTAACAAGCCAATCAGGAATGGGTTCTGTTTTATTGTTTATTGTAATTTTTCTTGAATTCCATTGATCTAAAGTAAATGGTGGAACTATCTTATTTCTATAATCAAAAGTGGTCATAGCAGCGTAAGGAATTTTATATTCTTTAGCTAATTTTTTCATATCAGGCCACCACACTTTATATACGAAATCTTCAATATTCAAGTTCATTTCAGATTTAATTGGTTCAGCCATAATATTATAAAGTGGCGAAGGAAAGTCATCAAGAAAAATAGTACTTGTATTTGCAATAGGATACGGAATTCCTTCTAAACCTTTTAAAATTCCAGCAAAGAGTAATCCTCTATCTTCTTTTGTAAAATTATTAGAGGTGTTGTACAAAATTACTCGGCCGGAACCTATTGGGTTTTCTAAAATCGTTGGATACTTTTTATTATTGATAGCTGTCGCAAGTATTTTAATTTTATTTGAAAAATTTTTAAAACCAAACCCAAAATGTTTCATTTTATCAAAATACTCTTTACCTTTTGCATTTGGAAATATATTTGTATCGAAATGAAATCCTACTGATGTAATATCAGTATTGTATTCGGCTTCAGCTAAAAAGCCTAATAAGAAAGACATTCTATGATCTTCATTAGCATAGGGTAAAAAAAGTGTTCCTCCGTTAGAAACAAATTCTACAAGTTTTGCAATAGAAGCATCGTTTATTTTTTTAGTATCATAAACTGAAATAACACGTGTTGTAGCAGCAATATTTAAATTTGAATTCCAAATATTTAATGGAATAGCATTATAAGGAATCTTTGTATAATCGCAAGCTTTTTTAATGTTTTCGTTATAAATTTTACTTTGCTTATCTTTTTCGTCAACTATAAATTCAACGAGTGGTTGACTGCTCATGCCTGGGAGGCTATATCGTTTAAAAATCTTACTTTCAGGAGTATCTGTTTTTTCGCTAAGATTTAATAATTCGTCAACTTTTAAGTCCGACCAATCATCTAAACCTTCGCAACTACTTACAAAAAGGAATACTATGAATAGTAAAGGAAATTTAAGTTTTTGTATTATATTTATATAAATAGATTCCATTTCTAAAATATTAAGTCAGAAATTTTACTTTCCTCAGGTTCATTTACAATTTCATATACTTTTAAAACATCGGTTTTATAAAAAAGATTAATTTTTCGACCTCTCTTTTTTAATTCAGCAAGTCTTTTTTCAAGTAATGAATTTAAATTTTTATTGGCAGCAAAGGCATTATTTTCTGTTTTACTTTTATCATTTAAAACAAAAACTAAAACACTTTTAGTTAGTGTGTATTCTGGATACTTAACTAAAAACTTTGGATCTTTTATATTTTTAAAATAGATTGCATCTCTTTTAAGATAGTCTTCTAAAAAAAAATCATAGTTTATAAAAAAGTGCTTATTTGTGCTTATAACCTCAGTAGCGGGATCATTAACAACTGAATATTTCAAATGAAAAAAAGTTTGATAAATTTTATCATAAGCGTTTAATATTTCCTTTGGTGTTTGATCGGATTCAGTTAGTAAATTAATATTTTCCTTTTGATACTCTATTGAAAAATAAATCATTGTAATTGCAATTGCACTCACGGTTATTGGGCTGAATTTTTCCAATTTATAAAAAACAAAATTTAAAATTCGAATAACAATTGCCGCATTAAATCCTATAATTATAGGAATAAAAATAGACAATGAATTGTATAATACATCAATATCAATCCACTCACTTTTAATGTAAGTTAATGCAATTAGAAAATTAAAGTATAAGAAAAAAACAAAAGCTGATCTCCAATTTTCTTTTTTAATAATCACTAATAAAATAATTAGAAATAAACCAATAAAAGTGCTTAACTGTGCATAGAAGACTATTAGTTTATAAGGTAAAATTAATTGTGGCACATAAGTATAAGAACTTACCGAAAGTAAATTGGATTGTAAATAGTCTAAAAGTTCTGTTCTTTGAAAATAACATGCAAAACTATATACACCATATAATAATCCTATTGCTAATAGGTAAGAAAGAAATACAATTAAATTGAGTCTCTTATACTTTTGTTTCGTAAATAGTAAGCCTATAATTAAAAAAGGAGGAATTAATATTATAAGTGTAAATAAATCTATTAAACCAATTGCTACAAAAACTATTACAAAACCTGTAAAATAGGAGATTTTTGTAATTATTAACAAGGTTGGTTTTAAGTAAAAAACAAATGCAGGTAATGCAAAGGTAAGTGCCAAAAACATTGGGTTTCCTTTTAATAAAAAGTAAATATTTAGTGGTGTTAACACATAAACCAATGCAAAAAATAACGAAGCAATTGTTGGTGCAAGTATTTTAGAAGGAGTTAATTTGTTTAAAATCCAAAATATAATTATTGCTATGAGAGTCGACTCTAAAATTGAAATTACTTGAAGTGCAATTTCTGGGCTTACATCAGTAATTTTACCATAAAAATTAACGAAAGCTAGTTCAGCATCGGTAGCTAATTCATAAGTAAACCAATATTGATTATCAAACTGAATAACTTTATTTAAATCATATATCCAAGCGTCAGATAACGAATAATTATCATAAATTATAAAGTAATATCTACTCGCAAATGTTATTGCGCCTATAAAAATTGTAAGAATTAAAATAAAAGTATTATTGTTTTTTTCTTTATTTGAAGTGTCGAATGAAAACCAAAACCAGAAAGATTTTTTGTTTTCAATATTTCTTAAAAAGTTTAGTAATGCAGCCTTTATTTGAGTGTTAAAATAATTCCTAGGATTTGCAAGATTTTTAATTCCTATTATATCTATTGTAATAATTAATGAAAAGATGACTAAACAATTAAATAAATTATAGGCGTTTAATTGTACTAAAATAAAAATCATTACGATTAATATACTACTATAACGAAACCAATTGGTGATAATAAAATCTAAAAAATTCTCATGTCGTTTTACATTTACAAATTTCCTGTGCAAGTAAAATAAAAACAGTATGATACCGCTAAGTCTTAAAAAACCAAATAATATGGAACTTGTAAAAAACATCATACTTTTTATTCTTTAAATTTAGGAATACTTTGTAAGTCTATATTACCTATAAAGTATTCAAATTTTGAAGGTTTAATTTTTTCAACTATTTGATTGAATAATTTTTTAGAATCAGCATATTCAATTAAAATAACTGGAATCTTTGAGTTCTCATTAATAGATTTTAATCTAATTAATTGATTATTAAATTCATTGTTATCTCTTAAATTGTAACTTTTGTCCTTAAAACTATAACCACTAGAAACTGACTCTACCACAATTGCATTAATATAAGGCAAGGTTTCAGGAACTAAATCTAAACCAGCATTTTGTAAAAACTCCTTTTTTGGGTAAACTCCTTTTATCTTTTTCAATAAATTAACTAAATCCTTTTTTTGATCTTTTTGTGGACCATAAATCGTAAAATTATCAATATTATCTAAAAATAGGCCGTCAAATCCTTTAGACAACGTTTTATCTACTATACTTAATAATGTTTCTTGAGTTTTAATCGATTTAAGGTTTAAATAATAACTGTCCCAATTTTCATTTTTTCCTATTGTATGCTTTTTTAATACTTTATAATGAGGAGCATGTAGGTTTACTTCCCCCAAGCTTATATAAGCAAATACTTTTAAATTTTGAGCTTTGATTATTTTAATTTCTTTAGAAGTAAAGTTCAACGATTCTAAAATAACATAATTGTAGCCTTTAATATATTCTGGTTTTATTTTACCATAGCAAACTAAAACAGTACTTTTTTTTACAGTGCTTTGCAATGTGGAGTCAGTTAATAATGATGGTAAAATATAAAGTAAAATTTTAATAAGCTGCATAGTAATAGTAATCTAGACTCTTGAAAAACTTGATATTTGCTCGTAAAGTTAGTGCTACAAAAAGTCCTGCTCCGCAAAGCATTCCAACAACACTGTATTCATAAGCAAAAAATCGACTTAACACAAAACCTAGAAACAAATTAAGTAAACAGGCGTAAATTATTGATTTTAATGGTTTTAATGACTGGCCTAATGTAAATAAATACAAAGAATTTAACATTCCCCAAGCCAGTAACATATACCCAATACCCCCTAATACGCATACTTTTATACTTAAATTTAATAGTACTTCGTGAAATTGAGCTTCAAATCCCCAAGAGGCGGTTATTATAAAATAAATAAATGTAAACGCAGCAAAGCTAGTTAAAAAAAGCAATAAAACTTGTTCCCAATACATTTTACGAAGCTGATTGTTAAATACTTCAGGAGTTTTATGATCAGTAATTTTTTGTCCTATGTCAATAAATCTTGTGAATGATGCTATACTGTACTCCAAAACACCCGATAGTAATAAAAAAACTAAAATTGCTAAATCCATTCCTAATTCATAATTTTTTTCAAAATAAACTAAAAAAGGTAGATTTCCGTTAATTCCAGAAGACCATGCCATGATCCTGTCCATGAATATAAATACATAAATAAAAATCCCGTAAAAGAAATATTGATAGTTATGATACAACAAAACGGGAACCTTAATTTTATCACCACTTATAGACTTTTTATTTTTTGTTAATCTAGAAAAATATATAACTAAAAATAATTTTGATACTAATATAGCTGTAGCGATACCTATCCAATGGGTTGCAAAAATCAATAAAGTTGTTGTTTCTTTCAAAACAATCGAAACGACAGTTCCTGAAAAAATAGCTAAAGTAATTACCCAGCGTTGTTTAATAGTGTGTAAAGGAGCTAATAGCAATAATAACATTCCTATTAAGAAAGCATATGCAAAAACTACAAATAAGATTTCATAAGGATAAATATGAAAAAAGAAATTTAATAGAAAGATAACTGCCAGTACTACAAAAATTGAAATCATCCCAACTTTGTGTAAATAGTTAATGGTTTGCTTCATCATTTTATAATCTTCATAATTAAAGTAAAATGATGCTTGCTTACCTATAACTTGAACAAAACCTCCAGTAGATATTAATCCAACAACTACCCCTAATACTACGGCAGTTGATTGTATTTCGTTGAATCCGACAAAAGTCCATAAGGAGTAACCAAAAAAGATAATTGCAGCTATTTGAATTAATATGGGCAGAAGATGAAAAATCCCAAGGGAATAATACTCGGCAAAAATCTTTGCCTTTACCCACAAATAATCCGAAACTTGAATAGTTTTTGGTTGAGTAGCTTCAACTTCTTTTTCTTTGGCATTTTTAGCTCCTAAATAGTATTCATCTGTTGTTAGTTCATAGTATACTAAATCTGCTAAATCTTTTATGGAGTTAAATCCATAATCATCTTTAGTGTCCTTTTCTCGTATTCCTAATGATTCTATTGTAGCAGCAACAACTTGACTGCTTACGGGCTTGCCAATTTTGTCCTTAGTATTTTCTATTAAGGCTCTAATGTTTGTGAAGTGATTTTCCATTGTAGATTTGGGTTCTATTTTTGGTTAATTTAAAAAAAATTCTCTTTATGATGCCTCCATAGCCTCTTCTTGATGTATTTGTGGATTAAGATATATTGGCTCTTGAACTTTTTTGTTGACTATGAAATCGTAAGCAACCTCATATTCTTTTATAAATTTATCTATTGTAAAATTATCTATTACTTTTTTGCGGGCATTTATACCCATTTGTTTTCTTAAAACTTCATCTTGCAATAAAGTGATTACGCTTTTCCCTAATGATTTATAATCTTTAGGTTTACAAATAAATCCACATTTCTCATCTAATGCTTCAGTTACTCCTCCTACATCAGTAGCAACTACAGGAATTCCGCAACTCATTGATTCTAAAACAGTATATGGAAAACCTTCAGAAATAGAAGTTAATATTGAAATATCGCCTTCGCAAAAAAGTTCATGTGGTTTATCATGATAACCTGCTAAAATGAAGTTTTCTTCTAAGCCTAATTTTTTGATAAGTGTTGTGCACTCTTTTGTATATTCTGGAACTGCATTATTATCTCCATAAACCAAATATTTCACATTTGGGATTTCTTGTTTTACAACATCACACGATTTAATCATTGTGATAATATCTTTTAATTCAAAAATTCTAGCTGCTGCAACAACAGTCGGAACATTTTCTAAATGTGCTGGTTTTGCTATAGGTGAAAAAAGATCAACATCTATTCCATTATAAATTACGTCAATCTTGTTTGGATTTGCTCCATACATTTTTTCCCAAGAAATATTGAATTTATTTACTGATAAAATTAAATCAGATTTGTAATACACTACTCTTGTTATACATTCTGAGAACTTAATTAATAAGTTTTTCAAGAAAAATGAATATTCAGATGAATTTATAGCAATCAATCGTTCTCTAATGAAAACACCATGCTCTGTTGCAATAATAGGGGTGCCATATTTGTATTTTAAAACTAAAGCAGGAATTACAGGAAAACCTGATAATGTTAAGTGCGAAACGTCAACTTTAGGAACATCGATAGAAATTGGAATCAAGAAACGATAAATCCAACGCATTCCTACTGTAAAGTCATATAATGTTGCGCTATAATGGTTGTCTTTAGCAATTATTTCAGAAACTGTATTACAAAAAGATTTCCAAACAGCTACACTCTTCATAGTATTTTTGTAATCGTGTTTTTGAAAAAACTGCCACATATCAAAAATGGTATCATCAATATCTTCTACATCTGATTTTTCATTGTATATGTGATTCAACAATCTTTCAAAAATCGGAATAAATTTTTCGACTATTTCATCTGAGTCGTTTTGTTCCTTTCTATTTACTGTTTTGTGGTATTTCTTTCCATAACTTATAAGTTCTTGCGGCTCAAGCGGAGACCATAATGGAACTTGGATAACATTTTTTACATTGTCACTCAATTCATATTTAGATTTTTGCTCAAAATCTGCATTTATAGAATATAAAGTATAATTAACATTTTTAACTTTATTACAAAGCATATGTGCCCAAGTTGAAACTCCACCTCCATTAAATGGATAAGTTCCTTCTAAAATTAACATTACATCGTACTTGCTTTTCATATTTTATAAAGTTTGTTCTTTGTATTCTAAAACCAATGTTTTTATTGTATGAAAATGAGTTTAATACTGTTTTAACATTTGTTTCTTTAGCAAAGATATTTTGACTTTATTTAATAAAAAAAGAATGTGTCTGAAATCTGTTGTAAACACTTATAAAACCGATGAAATACACGTTTGGCTATCCTAAAAGTGATTACAAAAAATAGGTTAAAATAAATAAAGTAAGTACATCGATAAAATGATGTATTTCATCGAGTTGAGCATTTTTAAAATTTAAATTAGAACATTTTTTCTCTAAATTTTTTACCTATTAACAACGTTAATTTCAATTTGTAGTCTTCGATAAGCCATTCGCGATAATTTTTACTACAATGACTTAAACACTTTGCATAGCGTTTCATTCTACATTCTATATCCTCGTGAAGCTCTTTTGCCAATTGTTTTGCATCATACAATTCTTCGGTGTTATCTACACACATATTGGCATGCTGCTCTAAAGATTTTTCTACCACAACTTTAGAACGAAGATTTTGTGCAATGGCAATTTTGTGTTCTTCATCAACGTCAAAAGTAACTACTTTAGTTTTACTAAATTTAGCTCGCAATTCAGGCGGCATTTGATATTTAAAATAGAGTTCTATTTCAGCATCATCACGTAAGTTTTCTAAATAAAATTCAGGCGATTTAAATATGTGTTGCCAATCTACTGGTTCGCTCCATAATCCAAATCGAGCGGCGTTATTTCCTAAATCTATTACAATGAAAGTATCTTTATTAGGTAATTTTCTAGAACCACGACCTATCATCTGATAATATAAAGTCAATGACTTTGTGGCTCGATTTAAAATAATTGTTTCTACCGTAGGTTCATCAAATCCGGTTGTTAAAATGCCTACTGAAGTCAATATAGCATCTGGAGTTTTCTTAAACCAAGCCAATATTTCTCTACGATCTTCGGAATTACTAGTATTATCTAAATGACGAATGGCATATCCTGCTTCTCTAAATGTTTCGTAAACATAAAGTGAAGTATTTATACCATTATTGAAGATTAGTGTTTTTTTACCTAATGATTTCTCGGTGTAAGCATGCAATAATTTTTCTTGCATAGCCATATTTGAGTATAAATCGTCTGAAGATTTTACAGTATAATCTCCATTTATACCAACTTTTAATGAGGTTAACCCAACATCGTAACTATAAGTGATTGCTTTTGCTAAAAACCCTTTATTTATTAATGACAAAATGGTATCTCCTACTACCAATTCATCATAATTTTGATTCATTGGTAACTTGATATTTGAACTTAATGGAGTTGCTGTTACGCCAAGTATAAATGCATTTTTGAACGAACTTAATAATTTTCTAAAAGAATTATAATGTGCCTCATCAATAATTACAAGACCAATATTATCTAAATGTAGCTTCTCGTCGTTGATACGGTTTTTTAAAGTTTCTACCATAGCAACAAAACAGGAGTAATCGTTTTGGTCTGGAAGTTCCTTTACTTTACTATTAATGATTTTGTTTTTTACATCAAAAGTTTTTAGCATTCTTGAAGTTTGCTTACATAGCTCTATTCGATGCGTAAGTACAACAACTTTCTTATTGTGTTTTGATAAATAGCGTCTAACGATTTCAGAAAAAATTACTGTTTTTCCACCACCTGTAGGTAATTGATATAATAAATGATAATTGCTAGGAGAATTGTCTAAACGCTCAAAAATGGCATTTATATCACCTTTTTGGTAACCATAAAGCTCTTTTTTTTCTTCGACTTCAAGATCAAAATCTTTTTGAGACATATTCTACTTTTTGAATTTTGCAAAAGTACATCTAAAAAAGAGTTATTCTACGTTAAAATACATGTATTTGATTTTAAATCTAAAAATTAATATTCTAACCGTTCTAAAATAGCATTGAATTCATAATTATTAGACCAATTTTGTAAAATGGCAGTATCTCGAATCGTATTTGCTCTAGATTTAAATTCGTAGAGAATATTTTTTTCAATCATAAAACTGATTGCTTGTTGAAAAGAGTTGAGCATGCTTTTATAAAACAATTCTTGCTTAATTGTTTTTTCAGAAGTATAAGTTTGAGCAACTTCTATAGCATAAAACATTAAATCAGCGATGATAAATGAATCTACACCAAGAAGAATAAAATGTTTGATGTATTTTTGAGAAATGGAACGTCTTAGTTTTGCTTTTTTGCCTCTTACAGGAAAATATTCGTTAGAAATTTTGAGTTTGGCTTCTTGAACTAGCTTTTTCTCATTTGGATTAAATACAAAATCATAATATACTTTAACGTTCGCAAACTTATCATACAACTCTAGAATTTGCTCCTCAAGTTGTTCTTTGTTTAATTCAGTCAAATATTTTTTTAAATCTCGTTTGCTCATTATTTGTTAATATAAAACAAAAGTAAGCTACTTATCCATCAAAAACGAATGATAATACTTAATTTTGCAAAGTCAAAAAATAACAAATCAATGAACAAAATTTTTAAATATACTGCAATACTTGAAGGATTTTCATACTTAGCCCTATTATCCAACATGCTATTTATTAAACCAACTAACTTTGATTTATATAAATCATTCTTGTTTCCTGTTGGGATGGCTCACGGAATATTATTTATTGGATATGTTATTTTTTCAATTTTGATTAAAAACAATCAAAACTGGAGTTTTAAAGACTTAGTTGTTGTAAACATTGCTTCATTCATACCATTTGGGACTTTTTACATCGAAAAAAAGTATTTAAAAAATGCATAACACATTGAAAAAAATATTTGATTGGTGTTATCCTTTACTAAGAAAATGGGAATTTCAAGATACCTTAGCTTCTTATTTGAGTTTGGTTGTCAATATTGCGATTCTTTGTTTTTTATCCTATATCATTTATTTAGTATTTCGATTTGTTTTAGTTCGATTAATGGAAATAATTGCCAAAAAAACTAAAACGAAGTTTGATGACTTACTAATATCAAATAAAACTACTAAATACATTTCGCATCTTATTCCACTTTTATTCATTTATAAATCAGTGCCAATTATTTTAAATGATTATGTTTATTGGGAATCCATCTTCGGTAAACTAGTCGGTATTTATATTGTCTTATTGGTGTTATGGATTATTAGAACCATCTTTAATGCGTTTAGAGATTATCTAAAACATATCCCAGCATATAGTGATAAGCCAATAGACAGTTTCATTCAAGTCATTATGATTGTACTATGGATGATTGGAATTACTGTCATTATATCAGAATTATTTGAAATTAAACCTAACACTTTATTTACAACTCTTGGAGCGGTTTCAGCAATTGTTATTTTGATTTTTAGAGATACCATATTAGGATTTGTGGCTAGTGTTCAAGTTTCACTAAACGATATGGTTCGCATAGGTGACTGGATTACTTTCGATAAATTTGGTGCAGATGGGGATGTTATAGAAATTAACTTAGCTACAGTTAAAGTTAGAAACTTCGACAATACGACTACTACAATTCCTACTTATAGTATGATTTCTGATTCTTTTAGAAATTGGCGTGGTATGCTCAATTCTGATGGTAGAAGAATAAAAAGGCATCTATTAATAAAAGCAAAAAGTATTCGATTTTTAAGTGAAACCGATTTGGAAAACATGAAAAAAATCCAAATTATAAGCTCTTATATTGATGCACGTCAAAAAGAAATAGAAAAATACAATACCCAAAATAACATCGATAAATCGTTACCAATAAATGGTAGAAATTTAACCAATTTTGGTTTGTTTAGAAAATATATAACTGAATATCTTTATCATTACCCCAGCCTTAATAAAGATATGATTCTAATTTGTAGACAATTACAACCTACAGCTCAAGGAATTCCATTAGAGATTTATACTTTTACAAAAGACAAACGTTTTGAAAATTATGAATACATAATGGCCGATATTTTTGATCATATTTTTGCATCTATTACCTATTTTGATTTAGAAGTTTTTGAAATGCCAACCGGAAATAGTGCTTCAGAACAAAAAACATCAGAAATTTAAAATGTGAGATGAGTTTTTTAATCTTCTAAACGATCTTTTACGTATTCAATTTCCGTTTTTCCATGTGGCTTTGGCTTACCATATTCGTCAAGAGAAACCATAGTTGTTGTATCGATGGTAATAATGGTTTCTCGGGTCATCATATTTCGAGCTTCCGATTTTAAAACAAGTGAAGTTGTTCCAAATTTAACCACATCAATTCCAATTTCTATAATATCGCCTTGCCTTGCTGAACTTCGAAAATTAATTTCAGACATATGTTTGGTTACTATTCTAGGATTTTCTAATTGAATAATGGCATATAAAGCCAACTCTTCGTCTAACCACGCTAAGAGTTTGCCACCAAACAATGTGCCGTTAGGATTTAAATCTTCGGGTTTAACCCATTTTCTTGTATGAAATCGCATATTTTGGTTTTATTTAATGTAAAAATAATCATTTTTATATTGCTTTTTTCTTTAATTTTAAAACAAAAAAGTATGATGCAAAGAGATGTAGTGCTAAAAGAATTCAGAGGTGAATCTATTGGCGTAGTAACAACATCCTCATCTGGAGAGGAAGCTTTTCAAAATCAGGTACTTCGACCAATTTTAAAGATACAAAATGATTTATTTATTGTATCTTTTATAAACTATGTAATTAAAAACAAAATTGATTTTAAAACCAAGTCAATCGAAAAAAAACTAATTCTTATTGAAAATGCCATTCAAAAAGACATCAAATTTAGAAATGCATTAAAAGGAATGATTATAGGTCTAT
>CANGUZ010000034.1 GCA_947457255.1 Flavobacteriaceae bacterium | reverse complement strand
GTGACCAATGTTATCGTTTGCTATAAAGTTATTTATTTGTCCCAAAGCATTTTCAAATTCTCCTGCTATTACAGTTAATTCAGAAATTGAAATCAATGAAGGAAGTGATACGCTAAGTCTATCTTTGAGAAATATAGCTGCACTTTTAAAAAAATCTTGTTTTTCAACTTCAAGTTTTTCCTTGACTTCTTTTTCGTTAAGTCTGTATAATAGCTGTTCAATTTTTTCAAAAACTGGATGTGTAGTTAATTCTGTGTTTGTCATTTTCTTAATTTTTAGAAAGATGTTTCTATTTTGTTTCGAGCTAACATTACTGCCAACGTTCTGGCACTAGAGCGGGTTTGGGACTAAATTAAGCTCTATTTTCGGATTTGCCAAATTATCACAATTATGACCATTTTCCTATTAAGCCTAATGCCCAAATCGATTGTAGCGTGTGTTATAGGCAGTGCATCATAAATTAATACTTCTATTAACCTTAAGAATTAGTCCAGTATCATTTTTAAATTGTTGAACTTCTGTACTTATATTTGTTACGGTTAATGGTCTTTGTTTATTACAAACATATGCTTCAGTCATATTATAATTTGAAGCATTAGTATCATTCAATAGGAAATTTTGAATTGTAATTGTCAACTGTTTTCTACCTTTAGATAGCCAACCAGTTGAAGCTCTATCTTTCAATTCGACAAATGTTAATTTATTTCCATCTATAAGTACACCATCACATCTACTTTCAGGGTCTCCATTTGCTTTGTAAATTTCCACGCACGCATCTATAGCCTTGAAAAAAATAGTTTTTCCACTATTGTTTTTTATTTCAGCAATCCAGTCAGTAGTATTTACTGTATCTATGTATGCGGGTAATGTTGGAGGTGGAGTTTTATCACAAAGACCAAAAGTCAAATTTGTTGTTGTACTTTTACATGTTATACTTGCAATTTTACAATTGCCTACTGATTTTGTACAAGGAGAATTTAAAAAGTCTATCGGCATAAATCTTCTATATCTAAAAGTTTTACAAACATGTCATTGTTTTCTGCCATTTTTTCATTTAGATAATTTTCGTCAGAGGGCAATCCTTCGTAGTCTTTTAATTTTTTAATTGTACCTGTCAATTCATCAAGCTCATAAATTACAACATCGTAAGAATCAACAACTGATTTCAATGGAACGATTAACTCTAATTTGTTTATTAAGTCAATGCTATTAACAGTGTCAATTATTTTTCTATGAACAAAATTTGCCTTAATTGCTAAAGTTAAATAGTTAATTATATATGGGCTATGAGTTGTCATAATTAATTTATTATCAGATTCCATATTATTGAATTCTAATAAACTTTTAAGAATTGACCATTGTGATGTTGGAAAAAGGTTTTGCTCAGGTTCCTCAACTATATTGATGAAACAATCATTTTTGGTTAGTGATGATAAAATTTCAATAGCTGATAATCTTAGTTCTTCAGTAAGTTTTGGATTAGTAAGAACTTTAATAACTCTTTGACGGAGAGTTTTCATTTCTTCAAGACTTGCCTTGTTTTTAGAATTGTCTGAAACATTATCAATTCCTTCCGCTAAATTTTTTGAAACTAAATACAAAGGAATAAGAGACTGTAACCCACTTGAGCTTTCAGAAAGTAAAAGTTCATGACTGTTGCCAATAATTTTTGATTCTGATTTTTTTTTATCGTAATGAAATTTTAAATTATTGATAGGCAGTGAAATTGATTCTGATAATTCTTGCTTAGACCTTTCAAATTCATCCAAAAAAGTATATAATGGTTTTGGTAAATATCTTAATTTTTCAGGTTGAGATACTGCGCTAACAAAATTTCTTTCCGCAGGAACATACATTATTTTTGGGACAGCATAATCATTTCGACTATTTCTATTGTCATATATATTAAGCCTTCCTTCTTTGTAATGAATGGTAAATGCATCTCCAACATATTCAATTTCAGAATCTTGTTGAAAGAAATTTTTTAAATTTTGATAATCACAATAGTAATTTTGAAATTTTGGTTTTCTTTTAACTTCGCTTTTAGATGAGTTTTCTCTATACAATGATTTTTCAATCCAGCTTAATGTAGAGATAAGTTTAGCTACAGTACTTTTACCAGAACCTTGGTTTCCAATAAATACCGTAACTTTTTTTAAATTTATCCATCCAGAATTTTCTTCAAAACCTTCCTTTATTGGGCCAAAATTTTTGATTCTAATTTTACTCATTTTTTTATATCAGTATTCTGCGAATTTAATCATTGTTTAAATCTAATCCTAATCGACTCAGTTTTTTTTGGATTGCTTATAACGAGTACATATGGGAAACAAACCTTCGTATAAACACTCAAAATTGGGTAGATTGGAGAATGTTTGTTTCGCTTTATTTTATTCTCAAATATATAAAAAAATAGTACAAATCTTCGAAACCCTTTTTGTATACAAAAAACACCCCAAAACATAACCTACTTTCCAGACTAGGTTAACTATAAACTACCCCTGTTAAAAATTCTATAAAAGTAAAATACCAGCAAAATAATTTTTTTGAATAGCAGTTCTTATAAAAGTTTTTAACCACTTAAATTTAATCAGTATGGATTTTACGTTAGAAAATTTTGATTTCAAAGTAAACCCTTTGACAACGGTAGCAGAAATTGATAAACTGCTACAGGAGCAAGCACTTCAACTAAAAGGATTTGAAGTAAAACTAAGAAAAGCAGCGTTGTAATTATAAAATAATTTAATTTCAAGGCTTAAACACCAGCATTTTTTTCTGGTGTTTTTTTAGGTTTGAAATGCGTAGCAAATAGGTGCGTAGTAAAATCATTACGCATTGAACCATTACGCAATGATGCGTAGTAAAATGATGCGTACTAAAATTAGTACGCATAAAACTAGTACGCAAGTATTAATTTGTTTGGTGATAGATAATAGAAAAATAACAGAATGAAATGAGCATGACTCAAAATTGGTCGCTTACATAGATGAAGATAGGCGAATTACATATGACCTATAAAAAACAATAAATGCTACAGATGAAAAACAAATTTCAAAATTTAGGTATCCAACTAAAGCAAATAGCGGATTTGTTATTTGTTCCTGAAACAACTTTATATTCTTGGTTTGCTAGAAAAAGTACTATCCCTCCTGAGTATTACGGCTACATCTCGGGATTGGAAATCTATCAGCAGCAACAAAATGCGGACGATTTAAAAACCGTGTATTCAAAATGGGAAAGTAGCAACCGAGCACTTTTAGAAACCCAAAAGACAAAATCTTTAAAGGAGTTGCGGGTTTTTGAACAAAAAAATAATTTAGCATTAAACCAACTCAAACAAAAAGAAACCCGATTGCTCCAGCGGTTGCATCTCTCGGAGCATTATCCAAAACACCTTCCTGTTCCTTTGCAAAATTCCGAAAACCTACTATCCTGGTGCAGCTTACTGTCTCGCAGGAGTGCCTTTGATCTTGGCGATACAAGACTAGCTATTCAAAAATTGGAAGAAAAAAAAGCGGGATTAACGGCTCAGATTCAATATTGGGAAGGAATTTTGAGTTAGCAACCTAGAACGCAATATCATTAAGTTAAGCATAAGTGATACATTTGATTGTAGATTTTTGATTAACGATTTTTAATTTCAGATGTGCGAGACCTCTAAAATCGATGAGTTTTTATTTACTAAGAAAAAATCTGAATTCTGAAATGGTTACCCGAGAGCTTTGCTCGAACTGGCGAAGTAATCTACAATCAAAAATCCCTTAACTTAATGACATTGACCTAGAGCGAGATGGAATGATATCTAGTAATGAGTACATCTGGAGACTTCGCTCAGCTGGAATAGCTTTTAAAAATAATATACCTACCATCTGCCTCTAGAAGGTTTTTCTTTACCCGCAAATTTTTCTATTTTATAGGTTAACGAAAACATCATGTAGCGTCTCAGCACCGTGTTTTCTTCATCGCGAATTGTAGTTGGTGTTATGGTTTTAGTAACGCTTTGATTTTGATTGAGCACATCATATACTTTTACTTTAGCTGACATTTTTTTATGAAAAAAATTATACGCTAAACTGGTATTCCATAAATAAAAATCTTTTTTAAAACCATCGGCAATATTAGAATTGTAGGTATACCCAAAATCATTACCAAAAACCCAATTTTTAGGCCAATAATTGGTGGTTTGAATATTGAAAGTATGCAAAACGTTTGAAGCTGAATTGATTAAATAATTGGTGTATCGAGTATCATTATAAGTAAAGTTATACGACGGATTTATCGTCAATAACTCTCCATATTCATAGGTAAAATTAGCTCTTGGACTAATCTGTAGCGCATGAGCAACGAACATATCGCCGTTTGTAAACCCTTTAGATTTCGTTAATCCTGCGTTACTCCCAATCTGGAATTTAAAAGTATGCGCTTCTTTTTTATATGTTTTATTCCATCGAGCGCCAAACCAATACTCAAATGTTCCGGAAACATTTTCAAAGGTAGTTGTTCGTTTTCCGCTATCGTTAAAAACAGTTGAAGACACTATCTGATTATCAAAAATATCAGCACCAGAATAAATAGAATATCCTGACCGAGTAGCATAATCGTAGTCGTTAAAATTAAAATTAATACTATGATTTTTAATCAATTCGAGATTTGAATTTCCTATAAAAGTATTCAAAGGATTCGCTATATTTTCTATAGGTAAAAGTTGTGAAGCCCTAGGGAAATTAACTGTATAATCATACATTGCCCAAAGCGATTTTGATTTTCCTAATTTTATATCTCCGTAAAAATTAGCATACGGAAAAATATACTTCTTACTCAATTTTGTTGTTGTTCCTAGATACAACGATTGGTTATCGAACTGAGCCACATTGGTTCCGCTAGCAAAATTTAAATTGAATTTTTTCTTTTCGATAGCAAAACCCATTTTGGGAGCAATCAACTTAATACTGGATGAAATCGTATTGGTTAAATTATCATTCACAGTTGAAAAACTTTTAGATAGTTCATCATAATCAAATGCTTTTCTAACTTCAGAATCGTTTACTGTACGTCCGTAAACATTAAATGAAACCCTTAAAGAATCAGAAATAGGCTCCATAAAAGTTATCTCAGAAGCATATAAATCTTTGAGATTTCTATTGTTTATGATTTGATCTCTAATATCATTTGGCGTGCCATTTTGATAAAATATCGATGTCGATTCATTTACCGAATTGGCTATTTCATTCGTGTTTTCGTTATCAAACAAAATATTTATAGAACGCCCTTTTCGTTTAAAAGCTTTGTTGAAATTGATTGAATTGGTAAAATTAGTTTTGTCATTTTCATCAAAAGTTTCTGAAATACTTTCGTTCAACTTATTACCGTTCTGATCTTCGGAAAATTCAAAAGATTTTGATTTAAATTTATTATTGGCTTTAACGAATTTTGGAGCTATAAATATTGACGCTGTTGAATCTATCTTGTATTCAAAAGTAAAGTTGAAATTATGACCGTAACGATCTTCGTTTGTTTTAGCATTTGATTGTGTTGTGAAATCACCCGTTGGTAATAAATTAATTTGCTTGGTTGTATTGGTGTTTTGTGCGTTAGAATTGGTGAAAAAATAACTGGTATTCGAATCGAAATCTTTAAACCATTCATCACCATAATTGACGCCCACCATATTGGACCTCGTAATTCCTTTTCCGCCACCAAATCGCATGTTGCCAAAGCCATACGAACCATCACTACTATAAAAATAGGAAGAATTTCGTCCGCCACCCATATTATCAAAAACCTCATCCATGGAAAAACCTGTAGAATTGATATTATTGGATGAAGCTAAAACACTAATTTTTCTTTTATTCTTAAAATAATTAATTAAAGCACTGCTTTCGTATCGGTTGTCTGTGCCATAACCCGCCATAAATTTACCAAACAGTCCTTTGTTTTTGTCTTCATCAATTGTTAGATTAATACTAGCATTGTTAGTACTAGCCGCTTGATTGGTCACTTCTTCTTTTCGTGTTTTAGTATCTGATATTTGCACTTTATTGATGATATCTGATGGCAAACTTTGCAAAGCAATTTTTCCGTCTTTATCAAAAAATGGCTTACCGTTTACTAAAACCTGATTGACTTCTTTTCCGTTTACGGTAACTTTTCCTTCGGGTGAAACCTCTACTCCTGGCAACTGTTTGAGCAAGGTTTCTACGTTAGAATCGGGGCGCACTTTAAAAGAAGAAGCATTAAATTCTAAAGTGTCTTTTTTAATTCGAATGGGAGGTGCTTCACTTTTTATAACAACTTCGCCTAAAGTATTCGTAATTTCTGATAATCGTAAAATACCAAAATCTATATCTGTACTAATTTGACTTTCTTCTTGAGTAAAAGTTTGATAACCAACATAAGAGACTTTTAAAAATACAGGATTAGTGATTTTCTTAGTACTCATTTTAAAAAATCCTTTTTTATCTGTAATCGTGTAATCAATTACTGCCGAATCTTTTACAGAGGTAAGATATACAGTAGCTGATTCTAAAGGCAGTTGAGTGTTTTTATCAAGAATTTTACCTTTTACAATAACACTGTTTTGGGAAAATACCGAAAAACTAAAAAAGGAAATAAAGAAGAGAAAGTATCGTTTTTTCATAAAAAAATTCGTTGTTACTATTTAGAATAATAACAATGGAATAAGTGGTTTAGTATATAATTAAAAAAATCTTACTGATTTTTTTAACAATTTTATTTTTCTCTGATATAAATATCAATCGGAACACCCGAGAAATCCCAGTTTTCTCGAATCTTATTTTCTAAGAAACGTTTGTAAGGTTCCTTAACATACTGAGGTAAATTAGCAAAAAACACAAACTGCGGAGTAGCTGTTGGCAATTGCATGCAATATTTAATTTTTACATATTTTCCTTTCAAAGCTGGTGGTGGATAGCCTTCAATCACTTTCAACATATAATCGTTGAATTTAGAAGTCGGGATTCTTTGTTTTCTATTTTCAAAAACCTGAACTGTGGCTTCTAGTGCTTTCAACAAACGTTGTTTAGTGATTGCTGATACAAAAAGAATAGGCACATCGGTAAAGGGCATTAATTCTTTTCTGATTTTTTCTTCATAATCACGGGTAGACATGGTGTCTTTTTCGACCAAATCCCATTTGTTTACTAAAATCACAACTCCTTTTCTGTTTTTTTCCGCTAGCCAAAAAATACTTTGATCTTGACCTTCAAAACCACGAGTGGCATCAATAATTAAGATGCATATATCGGCATGCTCAATGGCACGAACCGAGCGCATTACGGAGTAAAATTCTAAATCTTCTTTTACTTTCGCTTTACGACGAATGCCCGCTGTATCTACCAAGTTGAATTCGAAACCAAAACGGTCAAACTTGGTATCAATGGCATCACGAGTGGTACCCGCAATATCGGTTACCATGAATCGTTCTTTACCAATTAACGCATTTATAAAACTCGATTTTCCTGCGTTTGGTCGGCCTACAACTGCAAAACGAGGCAAAACAATTTCTTCTTGAGTAGGTTCAGGCTTTGTTGGAAAAGCTTCAATCAATGCGTCTAACAAATCCCCTGTACCGCTTCCTGAAATACTCGCAAAAGTATAATACTCTCCTAATCCTAAATTATAAAACTCGACAGCGTCCTTCTCACGCATAGCATTATCGACTTTGTTTACAGCCAACAAAACAGGCTTGGTAACTTTACGCAATAATTTGGCAACCGCATCATCCATTGGCGTAATCCCTTCTTCCACATCAACTACAAATATAATTACATCGGCTTCATCAATGGCTAATTCTACTTGTTTACGGATTTCTCCTTCAAAAACATCATCAGAACCACGAACATATCCGCCAGTATCAATTACTGAAAATTCCTTTCCGTTCCATTCACTTTTTCCGTAGTTTCTGTCACGAGTAACTCCAGAAACCGCATCAACAATAGCTTCTCTTCTTTGAATTAATCGATTAAAAAGTGTTGATTTCCCTACATTTGGTCTTCCTACAATGGCAACAATATTACTCATATTCTTTTTCTAACTATTTATTTTACCCGAATACCTATTTACAGTCTCGGGCTGCAAAGGTAGTGTTTAATAGTATAATATCTATATTTTTACTATATTAGCTCACTGGTCAATTATTTATTCATTACAATTTAAATACTATGGATACCAATACCACCATTCGGCTTCGATTGCGTTTTTATAAAGATGTAGAAAAAAACATTGAAGATGTTCATGAAATTTTTGAAGAATCTGCAAAAAACAATGAAGGAGATTTTTTGATTAAAGTATATGAAAATCACATTTGGTTTTATGTTGTAGAGTCTAAAAAACGCATTTGGTCTCCCCATTTGCACCTCGAATTAGTTCCAAATTCAGAAAAAACCACGCATATTAGAGGCTTATTTGGCCCAGACCAAACCCTTTGGACGTTTTTTATGTTTCTTCATTTTATTATAGCGGGAGCATTTGTGCTTTTCGGAATGTTTGCCTTTTCAAATTACTCGCTAAAACAATCTTATTCATCGGATATTGTAGTGATGGCAGCAATGGTGATTATCTGGTTTGTCCTTTATTTTATTGCCAAAGAATTGCGTAAAAAAGGAAATGATCAAATGAATGAAATGGAAAATTTGTTTTTGAAAATTATAGAATAGTATGTCAAAAAAATTTAGAAGCAAATAATTTGTTATTTTAAGAATCGAATGTTTTTGAATTTCATTTTTGATTACTAATTTTACGAAAATTTTAAAATAACTTAACTCTTTTTATGATGATAAAATCGTTGTTGTCCTTCGTTGTTTTTTTTGGCTTTGTTTCATTATCTTTTGGTCAAATAGAGAATAGAGCAACTCTTCAATACCTTTATTACAACGCTACAAATGATGAAAATTCAAACAATGTAAATCAATCTAACGTTGAGTTGAACTATTTTTTGAAATCAAAAAAAATCTTCAAAAAAGTGAGATGGGACAACAACTTTGGTTATAAAACTTTGTTTTTAGATCAGGGAATTAACCAAAATCTACAAGACGTATCCTATACCTCTAATTTCATTTACACTAAAAATTTAAAGAATTTTTTATTGTTCAACGCGAGAATCAATGTTAGAAGTGAACTTCAAACAGATATTTCTGGCAAAAGTATTTTTCCGGCTTTTTCGTTTGGCTATATGCGCCAATCACAAAAAAACAAAGCCATTCGTTGGGGATTTGGAGTAAACTACAATAATGATTTTGATAAAAACACCATTATTCCTTTTGCTTTATTTAATTATGAAACTGCCAAAATTAAGTTCAACGCTACTTTACCCAATAGCGTATTGTTTTTAGTAAAACATAAGCCTAATTTTAATTACGGAGCAACGGCAACATTAAACGCATCTATTTATAATTTACCAAATGAAAATGCTGAATATTTAAAACTTTTTAATACCAACTTCTTTGGTTTTATTCAAACAAAAGTATACAATAAATTGTGGTTAGATGTAAAACCTGGCATTACCGTTATGCGAAATATTGATGCTTTACAATCAAATTTTGATTCGGTTTCTTCAGATTCAGAAAATAAATTGTCGAATAATTTTGTGCTAAATGTTGGTTTACTATACAGAATGTAAAGTTACTGATTGTACCCAAACCGTTTCAACATATTTGCATTGCTTCGCCAATTTTTATTGACTTTCACGTACAACTCGATGTGAATTTGTTTTCCGAAAAACTTTTCTAAATCGGCACGAGATTCAACACCAACTTTTTTCAGAGCCGCTCCTTTATGACCTATTATGATTCCTTTTTGGGTATCGCGTTCTACCATAATTAGAGAACGAATTCGAATAATGCTTTCGTCTTCCAGAAATTCTTCCGTTATAATTTCTACTGCATACGGAATCTCTTTACTGTAATTCAATAGGATTTTTTCTCTAATCGTTTCATTTACAAAAAAACGTTCAGGTTTATCTGTTAATTGATCTTTTGGGTAATAGGCTGGCGATTCTGGCAATAAAGAAAGTATTCTGGCAAATACTTCTGGAACATTAAAATTCTTTAAAGCCGATATTGGAAAAATTTCTGCATTAGGAACTTTCTCTGTCCAAAAAGCCACTTGCTCTTCCAATTGCCCTTGATTTGAGTTATCAATTTTATTCAATAACAGCAAAACTGGAATTTTAGCATGAATGATTTTATTAAAAAAAGCTTCGTCCTTCAGTTCCTGCTCACCAATTTCAACCATGTAAATTAAAATATCAGCATCCTCAAAAGCCGATTTCACAAAGTTCATCATAGATTCCTGCATTTCATATGCTGGTTTAATGATTCCAGGAGTATCTGATAGTATCAACTGAAAATCTTCTCCGTTTACAATTCCTAATATTCTATGGCGTGTCGTTTGTGCTTTTGAGGTAATTATAGACAATCTTTCGCCTACAAAGGCATTCATAAGTGTCGATTTTCCTACGTTTGGATTTCCTATGATATTAACAAAACCTGCTTTGTGTGACATATATTCTTGTTCAGTTCAAATTTCTCTCTACCCTTTTCTCAAAAGGGAATGGTTTGCAAATATACAATATTAAGAAAGTCCTAAAACAGCATTTATTATTAATTCTCTTTTCTGAAAATCAAATTAAAGTTTCATTAGTTTTTTATTTAAGAGTTAATTGTAAAAAAAAATCAATAGTAGGAAGTCATATCAACGAAGGAACTCAATATATTTATGGTGTAAAAGTGATAATTAGGTATGGTGTTTACCAATGACGAATTGCTAAATATAGACATGCTGTTAATTTCGGCTTTCAAATGTTGTAGTTCGCTTTTTTTTCCTACATCCGGAATCCTTATCATTAGTTAGAACGTCAACTTGTTAGAAAATTAGAAGGCGGTTTAGACTACCTTAATGAACTGATTTTGATGATAGCTTAGAAATTGTTCAAAAGCTTGAAGAAGAGATGCCGGAAATTGTAAATACTTTCGAATGTAATTGAAAGCAAAAAATTGAAAATTCAGAATTAATGAAACGCTTTAGCTATAACAACGTAGTCGAAATCGTTTAAAACATAGAGTTTATACGTTAGCGATTTCAAAAAGAACCAAAATATTGGTAAAATTGTTTAAGTTTGCTTTTCAACTAAAATAAATAAACAATGAAAAATTTAAAATTAGTTTTAGCTTATATTGTGCTTTTTTTTGCTACAAGTTGTATAACTACTGTTCCAATTAGTCAAGAATTTTATAAAGAAACAAAAGTTGGTATTATCATTCAAATGGATAATGACCCATCGGTAATAAGAGCTCAAACAGATGGGATTACCCAAATAATATCAGATCCTGAAAATAGATTTTATATTGGACTATCAAAAATAAAATCAAATTTCACTTTTAAGGAATCTTTAAAAACAGAAATATCAAATGCTCTTGCCAGTAAAAACAAAAAATTCGAAATCATAACAGATAATTTTAATGACGCTAGTTTAACAAAATTTGAAGCACCTAATTTAAATATGGAATATTCTAAATCAGATTTTAGATTCATGAAAGAAAAATACAATGTTGATGAAATATTGTTTATCAAAGTTCATAATTATGGTCTGTTATTAGTCTATTCAGGAGTTCTTTTAGCTACAAAAAAAGGACATACCTTAATTGACACTCAAATTATTAACTTAAAAGACAATTCCCTTTTACAGCAAAAACGATTTGAAACAAATACAAAAATTAAAGGTAATTGGAAAGGCGAAGGTGACTATAAAAATTTGCAAACTGCCATTCAGACCACAATTGATAACTCTATTCTGAAAATAAAGAAAAAATTGTAAATAATTATTTGAGTTCAAATAATTAAAAAATCACGGAAGAAATACTAAATCAATGCGAAACCATAAAAATTGAAGGCAATGGAGCATACATTGGGTTTTTAGAATATTTATGTATCTTTGAAAATATACTTTTTCAGATGACAACAACTCCTTTTCAAAAAGCTATTGCCTTAATAGATGCAGAAAATGCACAAGATCCTAACCAAGAAATAAGCCTATCACAACCTATTTCTAAAGAGTTATTATACTCTAATAGAATGTATGAAAGGCTTATGATTTTTGAACCAAATGCGTCTGAAGCCATTCAAATTGCAGCAAAAGCCCAACATATTTGCCGATGGAAAATAGCTAGAGAATCCTACCCTATGGATCGAGTTGGTTATTTAAAATGGAGAGAAGACCTTAAAAAGTTTCATGCAAAAACTACCGCTTCGATTCTGGAAAAAGTGGGGTATGAAAAAACTTTCATAGATAGAGTTTCGTTTTTGATTGAAAAAAAATTACTAAAAAAAGATGCTGAAACTCAACTTTTAGAAGATGTTATTTGCTTGGTTTTTTTAGAGTATTACCTAGAAGAGTTTATACAAAAACACGATTCCGAAAAACTGAAAAACATCATCTTGAAAACTTGGAATAAGATGTCTGAAAAAGGACATCAGGAAGCCTTAAAAATAAAATATTCTGCTTCTAGTTTAGCTTTAATTCATGCTGCGTTAGGTTTATAATTCCTATTGAATTTGAAAATTATGTATGTTAGCACTACCATTTAGGTAATTATACGTAATAAAAGAGTCAAATTAAGTAAATTATGAGCAATATAATTCGAGTGGTACTTGCAGATGATCATGTTTTTGTAAGAGACGGCATCAAATCTTTGTTAGAAAATGAAGAAAACATAGTTGTTATTGGCGAAGCAAATGATGGACTCGAAGCATTAGCTGTAGTTGCGTCTCAAAAACCCGATTTACTTATTGTAGATATTAAAATGCCAAACTTAAATGGCATTGAAGTTATTGAGCAATTACGATTTGAAAACAATTTAATCAAAATTGTTGTACTAGCCATGTGTGAATCTGAAGTGCATGTTTTAAAATCCGTAAAAGCGGGAGCTGATGGCTACCTTTTAAAAGGTTCGAGCAAAGAAGAATTTCTAAAGGCTTTGCATACGGTTGCTAACGGAGGAAAATATTTTAGTGGAGATATTTCTTCGATTTTGATAGGTGAACTTATCAAACCATCATTGTCAGTATCCAAACCTATTTCAGACGACGAATTGATGATTACAAAGCGAGAAAAAGAAATTCTTAAACTGCTATTATCAGGCAAAGGAAACAAGGAGATTGCTGAAGTATTAGATATTAGCAAGCGAACAGCAGAAGTACTTCGATTTAATTTAATGAAAAAGTTAAAAGTAAAAAACCTTATTGAACTTTCAAATAAAGCTACTGAATTTAGTTTGTTGTAATTCCAATCTGTTTTACTTATACCCTTTATGGAATACTACCATTACCCCCCAATGGCTATCATGCTTCGGTTATCTTGATTTAAAAGAGGATTATTAACAGCTTCTATCGTATCCATTCCAGCTCTTACTTTCTTTTTGTTTTTAATTGCAAATGAGATCAATTCTTCGAGGTTTTCTCCGTTCCTGAATGATGTTAACAAATCGGTTTCTGAATTAGAAAACAAGCAATTTTTTATTTTACCGTTAGCTGTCAGTCGAATTCGATTACAGCCATCACAAAACGGATTTGTAATGGAGCTAATGATACCAAAAGTTCCTAAATATCCTTTTATTTTATACTCCCGAGCGGTAAAGTTTTTTTCGTCTTCTAATCTCTGTACATCCAATTCAGCAAAATTATGTTGCACTTGATTCAGAATTTCTTCCTGAGAAACCATTTTGCTCCTATCCCAATCGTTACCAGCAAAAGGCATAAACTCTATAAACCTAATGGATAAAGGTAAATATTTGGTCAATTTAATAAAATCTATAATTTCATTGTCATTAAAACCTTTTATCAAAACAACATTTACTTTTACTTTAAAATCGTTATTTAATAACAAATGCAAGTTAGCGATAACTTTTTCGAATTGATTTCGGAGTGTAATAGAATAAAATTTAGATGCAATTAAAGTATCTAAACTCAAATTGATTTTGGTTACATTACTTTGCTTTAAAATAGTAATATGTTTGTCTATTAGAATCCCGTTTGTAGTAATCGAAATCTCGGTTTGAAGCGAAGCCAGTTTGGTGATAATATCCGGAAAATCTTTTCTTAATAAAGGCTCTCCTCCCGTTAATCTTATTTTATCGACACCATTAGTAACGAACAATTGAGCAATTGAATAAATTTCGTCAGCAGTCATTAAGCTTTCCTTTGGACTTAATACAATTCCATCTGCTGGCATACAATACGAACAACGCAAATTGCATTTCTCTAGTAACGAAATTCGCAAATAGTTATGCTTACGACCAAAATCATCCGTTAAAATTGAATTATTTGGCATCATGATTTTTCCCTTTTAAAATATGAAAAACATGCAATACATGAGGAAAAATAGCATCCATAGATTCTTTTGCTCCATTGGTTGAACCCGGCAAAGCCAAAACTAAAGTATTATCTAAAGTTCCTGCAACAGTTCTTGAAAGCATTGAATAAGGCATTCGGTCTTGTCCGTATTTTCGAACCGCTTCTTCAATACCTGGAATCCTAGTTTCTAATAAAGTTTGTAGGGCTTGCGGAGTAACATCTCTGGGTGAAAGCCCCGTTCCTCCTGTAAAAATGACCAACTGATTTTCTTTTGCATACCATTTTGTGCGTTCTTGAATGATGTCTATTTCATCAGGAATAATCTCATAATGTGACGTTTCAACGCCAAAAGAGTCTAATTTTTCTACTATTATTTTTCCAGATCGATCTTCTTTATTTCCTGCAAAAATAGAATCGGAACATACAAAAACAGCTGCTTTAATTGTTGATGGAAATTTGTCTTTAAATGATGATTTTCCGCCTTCTTTACTTATTAATTTAATGGTCGAAATCTCGATGTTTTTATCAATAGGTTTTAGCATATCATACATCGTCAACGCTACAATTGATGCGCCGTGCATGGCTTCGACTTCAACTCCCGTTTTGTAAATCGTTTTTACTTTGAAAATAATTTCGACACTTAATTGTTTTATTTCATATTCGACCGAAGTAAACTCAATAGGAATAGGATGACAATCAGGAATGGATAAATGCGTATTTTTTACTGCAAATAAACCAGCAGTTTTTGCCATTTCAAAAACATTTCCTTTAGGAACAGTATTATTAACAAGAGCGTCTATCGTAGCTTGATGACTAACAAGTACTGTTGCAGATGCAGTTGCTGTGCGGAGTGTACTTACTTTTTGAGTAATATCGACCATTTATAAAGTATTTTTTTTCCATACAAAATCACTATTTTCGAAAAGCTCTTTTCCGAAAATAGGCACATCCGTTTTAATCCAATTTACAATGGCTTCTGTTGCTTTGTAGACTTCCTTTCTTCTTGTTGCCGAAACAAATACAAACAAACAAATTTCGCCAGCTTTTACAACTCCTAAACTATGATAAATATGCATACAAATTAAATCAAACTCAGCAAATGCTTTCTCTCTAATGAGGCTCATTGCTTCGTCAGCCATTTCCTCATAGGCTGAATATTCAATTGCAGAAACTATATTTCCCTCTATTGTATCAGCTCGAACTTGTCCTAGAAATATATTATGCGCACCAATGGTTTGTTTCGATTGATGTTTTGCAATAGATTGCCCAATAAATTCCGAAGATATTGGTCCGTGCAGAAAAACAGTTTTTTTACTCATACTATAAATTATTTATACTTTAAAAAGCAGAAACGGATTCATTATTTATCATTTTTTCAATAGCATTTGCACCACCAACAATGCTTTGCGCCCTATTGAAATTATTTTTTCTAAGAATTTCAACTGCATTCTTACTTCTAACTCCCGATTGACAAAAAACAAAGAAAGTTGTTTCGGTATTTAATTTATGCAACTCGAATTCTAATTGGTTTAATGGAATTTGAATACAATTATTAATTTTTAGTTTCGGATATTCATTTTCATTTCTAACATCAATAAATACCACTTCAGCATTGTTTATTTGTATTAATGCTTTTGATACTTCAATTTCTATACTTGCGCTTTCAATTTCTGAATATTTATAATGAAATGATGCTTTATGTATTGTACTATCCGATTTTAAAATGTCAAATTTATGCTGTTCATTGTTCAAAAAATTATAAACTAACAATTTACCGCTCAAGATTTCTCCTATTCCTAAAATCATTTTCAAGACTTCATTTGCTTGAAACATTCCAATAATCCCAACAGAAACTCCTAAAACTCCAGACTCATTACAATTACTTGCCGTTATAGATTCTTCTGGAAACAAACAGCTGTAAGTTGGTCCGTTTTTATAATTAAATACTGAAACCTGTCCTTCAAATTTATACACCGAGCCATAAACAAAGGGTTTATTAGTAATGCAACTGGCATCATTAATTAAATGCTTGGCTTTTAAATTATCTGTCCCATCAACAATGATATCATAGTACTCAAATAAAGAAATTACGTTTTTAGAATTTAATTTTTCGGTAATTGCATTTACTTTTACAGATGGATTTAATGCTAAAGCCACTTGTTTTGCTTCAAGTACTTTGCTTTTTCCTACAGCACTGCTCTTATAAATTACTTGTCGTTGCAAATTGGTTAATTCTAAAATATCATAATCAATAATACCTATTTCTCCAACGCCAGCAGCTGTTAAATAGGGCAAAACAGCCGTTCCTAGTCCGCCAACACCTACAATCAAAACTTTAGCATCAAGCAATTTTTGTTGTCCTTGTTCTCCCACTTCAGGAAGTATTATTTGTCGGTTGTAACGCGTTTTTTCCATAAATTTATGGTTGAAAATAGTTCTTTCTAAATATTAATCCATTTAAAATCTCACATTTTATCCTCCCGAAAATGGAGGTAATAAGGCAATAACATCATTTGATTTTAAACTATAATCATAAGGTTTTGGTATCATTTTTTGATTAATTGCAACACTAAATGACAAATCGCTTAATTGGTATTTCTCCTCCAAGTTCGATAACAAATCTTTTAATGACATATTTGAGATAGAAACTTCCTCGCCTTGACTTTTAGTTTTCTCTGCTATTGCACCAAAATATTTTACTGTTATCATTCTATTATGTTTAAATTTTGAAAAATAAATTCATCTAATTCATTTTCGTTTTTTAAATAAGAAGTCAATTGTGAAATATTTTTCACTACTTCGCCAATTACGATGATTGCTGGAGAAGCCATTTGATGCTCCTTAACTAATTTTGATATGGAACTAATAGTTCCAATCACTTTCTTTTCTGAGTTTTTAGTCCCGTTTTGAATTATAGCAACTGACAAGTCATCATCTCTGTTTTCTTTATAAATTGAGATAATTTCGTCTAATTTATTCATTCCCATCAATATAACAACTGTTGCTGTCGATTGTGCCGCTAAAGTTACATCTGTAGACAATTTGTGATCCGATGTAGTACCCGTAATTACCCAGAAACTTTCGGAAATACCTCGTTGAGTTAGGCTAATTCCGTTTGTAGCGGGAACTCCTAATGCTGATGAAATACCGGGAACAATCGCTGTTTCTATACCAAATTTCGCTACATATTCAATCTCTTCGCTTCCACGACCAAAAATAAACGGGTCACCACCTTTTAATCGCACAACATGACCAAAACGTTTTGCCATAGAAACAATTAATTCGTTTATTTGGTCTTGATTGTAGGAATGGCAACCAAAACGTTTCCCTACAAAAACAATTTCTTTTGCATTGGTATAGTGCAACAATTCCTCGTTTACAAGTGCATCATACAAAACAACATCAGCACTTTCTAATGCCTTAATAGCTTTTAAAGTAATTAGCTCTGCATCGCCAGGACCTGCTCCAACAATTGTTAACTTAGGAATATTTGAATTTTCCATTTCGCCTTTTTTTAAAAAATATTCAATTCATTTAATTCAGCTAGTGAATTTACATTTTTTTATTGATTTCTTATGTCTTAAGTTTATTAGGAATACTGCCCAATTAAATTTGCAATAAAACGCATCATTTTTAATTCATTTTCATCAATCACTTGCTAAAATAGTAACTTTACACTTGCCAACACAATTACAGTTGCCAAAACATATTTAAGCGTTTTATTCGAAAAATAACCGCTGCCATAAAACGCTCCTAATATTCCACCAAAAACAGCAATCGGAACTAAATAAAAACTTTGTGTTGGAAATGTATCTTCTCCAATAAAAAATCCTGACAATCCCGCAATTGAATTGACAAAAATAAACAAACTAGAAATAGCTGCCGTTTCTTTTAACGTTGCCCAGCCTAAAAATAAAAGAATCGGACTTAATAGTACACCACCTCCAATTCCTAACATTCCTGATAATAAACCAATTCCTAAACCAATAACCATAGCAAAAGGAATATTAATTTTAGAGTTTTGTTTTTCATGTGTATTAATAAAACCAAATAATCGTAAAGCAGCCAGAATCAAAACTATTCCTAAAAGTATTTTGTACAATTTATTTTCTAAAGGAATCATTCCGCCTATAAATGCAGCTGGAACAGAAGTTATAGCAAAAGGATAAAACAACCTGAAATTAAAAAAATCTTTTTTATAATAAAAGAAAAAAGAAATGCCAGAAACAAATAAATTAAGGAGTAAAGCAGAGGGTTTCATTACTGAAATTGGAAAAGAACAAATAGCCATTAATGCTAAATAGCCCGAAGCTCCTCCATGACCCACACTTGAATACAAAAAGGCAACTAACGCTAGTAAAACACCAAACACAATCCAAAATTCATTGCTTGCTATTGCCATTTGAAATTAATTTATTGGAATTACAGTTACTTCTTCATTTTCTGCTACAAGTTCCTTGTTGTATGGCATGTAAATCAACCCGTTTGCAGTAGCAAAAGTATTCAACATGGCTGAACTTTGACTTTCTAAAACTGTTACGGACTCGTCATTATATAATCCTTTCAAAAATAATGATTTTCCAGTTGTATTTTGGAACGGAGTTGTGATTTTTCTTTTAATTTTATTTAAATGAACTGAATCAAAACCCATCGTTTTTTTTAATGCTAAACGAACATAAATATAAAAGCACGACAATGCAGATGCTGGGTTTCCTGGTAAAGCAAAAACTATTGTTTTGTCTTTCTTTCCAAAAAACAAGGGTTTACCTGGTTTTTGATTTATGGTATAAAACAATTCTTCTACTCCATTGTACAAAAGGGCTTCTTTTACAAAATCATAATCTCCAACTGAAATTCCGCCAGAAACTAAAACCACATCAAACTTAGAAAGGCAATGCTGTAAAGTCTTTTTTGTATTTTTTAAATTATCTTTTACTCGAAATTTTTTTATTTTATTTATACCAACACCTTGCAAAGCAACTTTAAGCATTACCGAATTACTTTCAAATATTTTCCCCTTTCCTAATTTTTTACCCGCTTTTACCAATTCATTTCCTGTAACAACTATAGCAACTTTTGGTTTTTTATAGACATTTATTTCTATAATTCCCAAACAGGCCAAAAAGCCTATTGCTGCCGGGGTTATCAAAGTGTCCTTTTCTAAGACAAGTTCTTCTTTTTTAATTTGCTCTCCTTTACTTCTAACATTTGTAAGAGCATTGGGTTTTTTTATAATTGTAATAGTTTGTTCATTTCTTTCTGTATGCTCTTGCATAACTACTGTATCTAAACAATCAGGAACATATGCGCCAGTAAAAATACGTATAGCTTGATTTTTCTCAATTTGTTCATTAGAGAAATTACCCGCTTGAGAAACCCCTACAATATCAAACTGATTAAGTTCACTAAACGAAAAAGCATAACCATCCATTGACGATTGTCTGAAAGGAGGCATATCAATGGGAGAATAGATAGTTTCAGCCAAAATAAATCCAAGTGACTTATGCACTTTAATTTTCTTAATTGGCATTTTACAGCTATTTTCTGTAATTATCGACAAGGCTTGACCAACTTGAATCATACAATTAAAACTAAGTAGAAATAGTTATAAAAACATATAAGTAAAAAAAAATCAACCAAAAAAATATATTGAACAAACAAAAAACCCACCAAAAAAATTGGTGGGTCGTCTTTAGTAGCGGGAACAGGACTCGAACCTGTGACCTTCGGGTTATGAGCCCGACGAGCTGCCTACTGCTCTATCCCGCGCTGTTTCGAGTGCAAATATACAACGAATATTGATACTTGCAAGTTAAATATTTAATAAAATTTATTTATTTCTATTTGTTTAAAAATCAGTGATTTGAAAAAAATAGTTGAAATAAAAAAACCATCACCTTTCGATGATGGTTCAAACCAATTTATTAAAATATTCACCAAAATATTATTCCTCATTAGCTAAAGCCGAATTTTTGTCTTTAACTTTTAAAACAACTGCCAATCCCTCATTATTAATCATTGTCATATTTAATGTGTCTAACTGCGCTAAGTTTTTAGAAACAAATCCGCTAAACATATTATACGATATATTCATCTCTTTTAAATTATTTAGTTTTTCTATATCAAAAGGTACTTGCCCTTCCATTTTGTTATCAAATAAACTTAAGGTCTCCAATTGGGTTAAATTCGCAATCTCATTCCCTAATTTTCCAATAAATTTATTGCTATTTAAAAGTAATGTTTTCAAAGATTTAAGTTGAAAAATAGAAGACGGTATTTTACCTTCTAACTCATTATTAAACAAAGATAAAGTTTTTAAATTTACCAGATTTCCCATTTCTGAGGGCAAAACTCCTGATAATTGATTCATAAACAATTGAATATTTTCTATAGAATTTAAACTTCCTATTGACGATGGAATTGAACCTGATAATTTGTT
>CANGUZ010000033.1 GCA_947457255.1 Flavobacteriaceae bacterium | reverse complement strand
TATTTCCTTAAGTAATATAATTTGTTAAAATAGTTTATGCAACAATTGTAATTTTTAAAAGAAGAATTTTACATTGAACTCGGAATTGAATTTACCAATAGTAAATATGATTTTTTAAATAAGAATAAATTCAGCACTCTTTTTTTTATGAAATAAAATATATATTAAAACTAAGAAATTTATAATAAAAAGATGTTACTCTAATTACACTTTATATACAACCACCATATTTTAAAAAAAGATGATAAAGAAATTAACATTCATTATTTTAATACTTATAACAAGTATTTGCTTTGCACAAAGAAAAGAAACTATTTCAGGAACCTTTTTTAATATTTATTATCCAAATGGGGATCGCCTGCTAAATAATGCTGCAACACACACTATTCCCGCACTAAAAGGTCATATAGAGGTTGATATTCCTCCAGGTTTTAATATTTTAATATATCAAGTGACAGCAAATGGTGGTCTAAATTATCTATTACAACATGATAGTCGAGTACATCCTAATAGGATAGAATCTAAATCCTATATTCTTAAATCCAGTCTTGGCGGACCTGATTACATAATTGAAATGAGCTATCCTGAAAGCGAATTGAGTGGTAAAACTATTGTATATAATATTGATTTTAATTATTTCGATACCAATTACGGCCCAGATGTAGAGCCTAATAATACAAAAGATACCGCTATAGCAATGTCTGAAAACACCTCTTATCAAGGTTGGGGGTTCAGTTATGCTGATGATGCTAATGATGATTATTATAAAATTGTAGCTCCAAAGAGAGGTACTTATGTCATTACAACAAATGGTCACAGCACATTGCCTGAATCATTCAATTTGAAAGTAAATTTTTCAGGGAACAATTCAAAACCATTTCCAAATGGATTAAGCTATTATTCGGAGGGTAATAATACGAGCGGTCCTTTAAAAGTGCATTGTGTAGAAAAAGGGGATGAATTATTTGTTTTAACCCAAGCATCCTTTGGTTCTTATGAAATAAGCTATACAGTTGAAGAATCAACTGACGAAAATGATATAGAGCCTAACGATACTGTAGAGCAGGCTACAGAAATATCAGAAAATACTAAAATTAAAGGAACTATTGGTTATGGTGAAACATTAAGTCAATTTAATTTATTACCAAAAGACAGTGAAGATTTTTATAAAATATCACCGTTTAAAAGCGGAAAATTAATAATCAGTTTTAAAGAGAGAATAGAGGTGCCAGAAAACTTTATAACATTTTATTTTAGAGAGGCTAACAGCCAGCCTAGTGGGATAAATACAGTAGCATTAACTGCTGACAATCAGACGTTTGAAATAGACTGTGCTTCACCAAACAAAACGTATTATCTTAAATTAAATGCAAACAGATTCAACTCATCACCTGTTTATTCATGTTGCAACGCTTACGAAATTAGTTGGAATATGCAAGACACCGCAAATGCTGGTTGCGGGTTTTTAGATACTGCTGATTTTGAAAGCATATCTGATTTAAATATTTATCCAAATCCAGTCGAAACATTATTAAACATTCAACTAACTAATAATGCTGTTATTGATAAAATAATAATCACTGATTCAGCTGGTAGAAGAGTAAAAGAACAAAATAGTAGCGCTAAATTCATTAACGTTGATAATCTTGCAACAGGAGTCTATTTTATACAGATTCATTCAGGAAATAATAAATGGAGAAATAAATTTATAAAGGAATAAATAATTGCTAACACTAACATAGGCGTTATTTAAATTTATTTCAATCATTATTGTAAAAAACTATAAGAACATAAAGAAAGAGGAGTCATCTAAAGAGCAATAAATGAGTTTTTTATTAAAAAGAGATTAAGAAAAACTGAAAATAAAGAAATTCATTTTGTTATTGATTATTGTATAATAATTAGCAATAGAACGATTTAGTACTCCTGATTTTATTTTAAGCCCTACTGATACTGGTTAATCTTTTTGATGTGCTGCTGACGATTAAATGAGTACTATTATTACCCAACTCATTTTTAATCGGGCCTTTTTTTGGTTTGTCTTGAAAAGCGTCAGTTTCATTACAACTTTAAATTTGTTGTGATAATTTTTTTAATTTTATAATTATAATCACAGACTTGTGATAAAATAATTATTTTTTGAAAAGGTATCACAACCTTGTGATAAAAATAAATTTTATAAAAAATGATCACAAGATAAAAGCTACTCCATTCTTTTTACAACAACAGCTATGATGTTTTTAGGAAAAATCACTTACAATTAGTTACATTTGTGAAGTGACTAAAGTGTTATTGTCACATAAAGCCAGTCTAATTTGGTAAGATAGGGATGATTTATCAGCCCAATTAACGAGTTATGCGATATTATACCTAGAAAGAACATTAATTTATGAAATTATCAATAAAATTCGAAGAAGTATTAAAAAAAAATCAAACTATTTATTCTATTGTATTAGATGTTATTTCTTCTTTTGAACCAATTTTTAATGATAATAAATTATATTTTTTTGAGGAATATACTGATCATGGAATCAAACATATAGAAAGTGTTCTGGAAGCATCCGAGTTTATAATAACAGAAGAATCTTTTAAAAATATTACACCTAATGAAATTGCTATTTTAATTTATTCGATTATTCTTCATGATTTAGGAATGCATATTGAATTATCAACTTTTAACTCTTTATTGAATGGTGATTATGATGTTTGCAAAGTAGATTTAATTGATGAAAAAACTTGGAAAGAACTTTGGGAGGAATATCTAAGCGAAGTAAAAAGATTTAATTCAATTCAAAAGAAAAATATATTTGGTGATGAGACGATTCCATTTAGCTTACCTAATTTATCTAATAAAGATAATTTAAATGGCTATGATAAAAAGTTAATTGGGGAATTTATAAGAAGAAATCATGGAAGATTTGCTCAAGAAATAGCAATTTTAGGATTAAAAGGCGAAAACGGTCTAATTGAATTTGGAACGGATAAGTTAGATATAAAAACTAAAGAATTAGCAGGTATTTTGGCAAGAAGCCACAGTATGAATGTTAGAGATACTTTTGAATATTTAAAAGACAATTATCATGATAGTTGGAGAAACCCTCATAATGTAAATATTATATATTTAATGGTAATACTGAGAATATCTGATTATATACAAATTGACAATACAAGAGTTAATTCTATTTTATTAAAATTAAAATCATTTAATAGCCCAATTTCAAAACTTGAAAACAATACACATCTAACGATAAATTCTATAAATTTTAATCAGGCTGATATTGAAAATATCTATGTTGATTGCAGTCCCAATGATAGTGAAATATTTATTAAAATAAAAACGTTAATATCAGATATTCAAAATGAATTTGATAAATCTTGGGCAATATTAGGAGAAACTTATGGCTTTATTCCAAACAATAAACCAGCAATAAAATTTAGGAGAATTACCTCAAATTTAGATAGTAAAACATTTTTAAACAAACTAAAATTTATTCCCGAAAAAATAACTTTTAAAGTTGATAACAATTTATCAAAATTATTAGTATCTCCTTTATATGGTGACAAACCAACTTTTGGAGTTAGAGAGTTACTACAAAACTCGATTGACGCTTGTTTGGAAAGAAAAGAGTTAGAATATTTTAATAAGAACTTTAATTATAAACCCATAATTGATGTATCAATTGATAGAATTGATGATAATAAAAGTCTTTTTACTATAAAAGATAATGGGAAAGGAATGTCTTCAAATGAAATAGTAAATTATTTCTTAAATGTTGGAAATTCTTTTAGAAAAAGTATGGATTGGAAAAAACAGTTCATAAATGAAGAGGGTAAATCAAAGATTAACAGAAATGGTAAATTTGGAGTTGGAGTTCTAGCATCATTTTTATTGGGGAAAGAGATTAATGTAGTTACTAAAAGTCTATTAGTTGGAGAAGTTCATTCTTTTTCTGCAACTATAGATTCCCAATATATAAATATTATCAAAAGTTTAAATGAAGATGATTTTGGTACAACTATAACAATTATTGTAAATAATGAAAATAGAGAAAAGTTGCTAAATAATGTTAAGGAGAATTATTATGACAGAACAATAAAATGGACAGATTGGTATTTATTTGATGAACCAGAAATAAATTTTTTAATCGACAAAGAAAGAGTTAAAGTTAATAAAAAACTAAAAGATATAAACACATTTGAATTTTCAACTGAAAATTTTGAAAAAATAAATTGGTTCTATAAAAAAGATACTTCTAGTTCTAAAATGATAGCTTGTAACGGTATTTTAATAACTGAAAATTACTCTATAACCTCATTTAATAAGAATGAAAGGAATAAAGATTTTTATTTAATTAAATTAAAACCAAATATTTTAGTTACAGATAAAGAAGGAATATTTCCTGTAAAACTTGATAGAAATAATATAGATTGTGAGGAATTCCCTTTTGAAGATGAATTAATAATTGAAACCGCAAAACATTTTATTGCTCAATTATTGAATTTTAATATTGATTACCAAAATATCAAAAATCAATATTTATTACATGATGTAAAAATTCTATATAATTCAGAAGGATTTGTTTTAAATTCAGACTATTTTCTTAATGGTATAAAAAACAACTTTCAAATTATAAGACTAATAACTGAACATACAAAAATCAATATTGATCTAGAAAAATATAAAAAATGTGTTTTTTATGTAGTTCTAAATGAGAGAATAAACTTAACATATCAAGAATCGAATGTAGCTCCGCATTCTGGTGGTAGAGTTATTCTGGAAAAAAATAAATTTGAAGATTTATTCAAAAGTGATTTTAAAAGACTTGCAAAATATATTAAAAATAGTGTTGAAATTATTGAAGAAAATGATGAATATGTTATTTATACAATATATGGCTATAATTCAGAACCACATTTACTAAAAAAAATAAGTGACATTGATTTAAATTTATTATCGAAAGTACTTTCCATTCAAGAAATAAATTCAAACTTTTTCGTAAATAAAGGAGGTAAAATAATAAATGAATTATTTTCGAAGTATATAAAAAATAATTTCATAATTCCATATGATCTTAATAAGCGAAAAGAGATTTATAAAGAGGCTTTTAAGGAATTAGAATATTATATGAAAAAATAACATCGCAAACACAGGTTTTACGCTATTGCGGGTTTTGGGCTTAATTTAAAGTTTGCTTTGTATCTTTGAAGTCAGTGTAAAACCGAAAGTTTTGGCTTCTTTAATCCGCAACAGACATAAAGCCTGGGAACGTCTTTCATTATTGCCCTGCTAAAAATAAAACCCTCAAAACAAAAAGGAAATTATTCAAAAAAAAGAAATTTTAAATTGTATGGAAAAGATTAAAAGTCAAAACTACAAATTGAAAAGTGGATTGAATACTAAAATATACTTAAAGGATTAAAAATGAAAAACATTTTTGGAGAGCCATTAAAATCATGTTGTACAAAACCTTTAACAGGATTTTACAGAGATGGATTTTGCAGAACAAACAATGAAGATAATGGCAAGCACGTAGTTTGTGCAATTGTTACCGCCGAATTTCTACACTATTCAAAAAATCAAGGGAATGACTTGACAACACCTAGACCCGAATATCATTTTCCAGGATTAAATCCGGGAGATAAGTGGTGTCTGTGTGCTTTGAGGTGGAAAGAAGCTTTTGAGGCAGGATGTGCGCCAAAAGTAGTGGTAGAGGCTACTGATGAAAGAGCATTGGATTATATTGCTATTAACGACTTAATCATTCATGCAGAAAAGACCAATGTTTAATTTAGAATATTCCTATTTGTCATTGCCGAGTACGTTTTACCAATTGGTAAAGCCTGCTTCATTTCGCCAGCTTGAAACAGTCTTGCTCAATGAGTCATTATGTAAGGAATTGAATATTCCTCTTGATAACCAAGAAGATTTCGCTTCGTTTTTATTAGAAAATGAATCTAACACTGAGATGACTTCTTTTGCCCAAGCGTATGCGGGTCATCAATTTGGAAATTTCACAAAATTAGGCGATGGTAGAGCCATTGTACTAGGCGAATATCTATCCTCATTAAACGAACGAATTGACATACAACTTAAAGGAAGCGGAAGAACAGCTTACTCAAGAGGTGGAGATGGCAAAGCCACTCTAAAAGCAATGCTCAGAGAGTACCTCATGAGTGAAGCCATGCATCACTTAAATATTCCTACCTCAAGAAGTTTGTTAGTAGCCAAAACAGGGGAGTGGGTGCAACGCGATAAGACGCATCACGGAGCTGTTGTTGTTAGGTTAATGAAAAGTCATATACGAATAGGAACTTTTGAATACGCAAGACATTTCGGCACAACCGAAGACATACAAGCACTTACAGATTATACCATCAAACGCTTGTATCCTGAAATTAAAAACAAAGAAAATACAGCGCTGGGATTATTAAAAAAAGTAATGTCTAGTCAGATTGATTTGGTAGTAAACTGGATGCGTGTTGGTTTTATTCACGGAGTAATGAATACCGATAATGTATCCATTAGTGGTGAAACTTTTGATTACGGTCCTTGTGCTTTTATGAACGCCTATCATCCTGATACTGTTTTTAGCTCGATAGATACCAATGGTCGCTATGCTTACGGAAACCAACCCAACATCATTAAATGGAATATTGCCCGATTTGCCGAAGCTCTGTTACCTGTTTTGCATACTAACCCTGATACTGCCTTGCAACTAGCACAGGCATGTATTGATGAGTTTGACTCTATTTGGGAGGAAAAATATTATCAAATGATGCTGAATAAAATAGGTATTGAAAGCAACAATCAGGAAGTATACTATTTGGTAGACGAACTTCTCGATCTAATGAAAAGACTGAAATTGGATTACACCAATACATTTTGGAATTTATCTCAAGACATCCTTTCAGAAGATAGTTCAATACATAAATCAGAATTCAAGCCTTGGTTAGAAAAATGGAAAAACGCCATCAAAAATTCATCTGGAATGCAACAAGCAAAACAATTGATGAACAAGACTAACCCTGTTTTTATTCCCAGAAACCATATCGTTGAGCAAGCACTCGACGAAGCGATTAATGGAAATACGAATTTATTTGTCACGCTTTGTGGTATAGTATCAAATCCTTATATATACCAGGATAATTTGAAAAAGTTTACGGAGCCTTCTGATTTGGATTTCGAAAGAAGCTATCAAACATTTTGTGGAACTTGATAATGATAGGGAAAATTGTGCCTTTAAGTTAATACTATTCGTAATAATTGGTTTAATAAATAAAACTTTTTGAGTATCCTTATATTGCATTTAAAAATTAAAAGAAGATAGAAATTTTCCTCTTTTTGATTTAATAAAATGCTCTCTAAATGCTATACTCTTTCAGTCGATTGTTGCCGTTAAATCACATATTAAAAAATCCTTTATAAACTGTTGCTTTGTTTTAATAGCTTTTGTTTCAGTAGGTCAAAATCAAACTCAAGAGAATGTAGCACTTAATCCCTCTATAATTCCAATTCCAAAAGAATCTTTACTAAAAAATGTAGATGTTATTTTTAACACGCGGCTTGGATTAACAAATTATTTTGAAGATGGCTACAAAGCTAAGTCGGCTTTTAGTATAAATGAGTTTATTATTCAAAAAGGTATAACTGTTTAATTTACCCCTTATTTTATTAACTCCTAGTAAATACTGTAATTGTACCAAAATCTCCATCAATATTTATATCTTTTACTTTCAATTCTGTATTTGTTAGATTTAATATTTCAAATTTAATTTCTTCATTTTTTCCATCTTCATTATAAGTAATAGTCAATTTATTACTGCTTCTAACCCCGGTACTACATCTGTAAGTGTTGCTTCTGTCTCCTTCTTTAGAGAAAATCAATTTGCCTTCTATAGCAGCAGTTTTTTCATTATCGTCTTTGTTACAAGATATAGAAGTTAATCCAATAGTAATAATTGAAATAAATAATAATGCGATTTATTTCATGTTTTAAAATTTAAATAGTTATGAACTCATAAATTTAACAAACTTTAACTAATTTTCTATGAAATTCTCTTAAGATTTTATTAATAAACTTAATGCGGTAATTTATCTTTAATTAATCCGTAAACAAAAGTTCCTAATAAGGCTCCAAAAAGCACTAATAGTATTGGCAAAAATCCTGCACCCAATAAAATAAAAATAGGTCCTGGACATGACCCAACCAATGCCCAGCCTAATCCGAAAATAATTCCACCAGCCAAAAACCTTACAGATCCTTTCTCTTTATCAGGAACTACAATTGGTACTCCTTGTATATTTTTTAATTGTAATTTTTTTATAATTTGTAGTCCAATAATGCCGGTTGTAATAGCCACCATAATAATTCCATACATATGAAACGATTGAAATTGAAACATTTCATAAATGCGATACCAAGAAACCGCTTCTGATTTTGTGAGTACAATTCCAAAAATAAATCCAACAATCAGGTATTTTAATATTTTCATATTTTAAATAATTAAGGGTAAAATTAAATGTGACATTACTAATCCACCTATAAAAAATCCAATAACGGCTTTTAAAGATTGTATTTGCAAATTACTCATTCCTGCAATGGCATGACCAGAAGTACATCCAGAAGCATACCTTGAACCAAAACCAATAAAAATTCCTCCAATAATAAGTATAAAAATCATCTTTGGAGATTGAAAAACTTCATTTCCAAATAAAGTTTTTGGTAACAATTTTCCATTTGGAGCTTCAATTCCCATTTTTGCTAATTGCTCGATAGTTTTAGGATTAATGGATACATTGGTAGAATGACTCAAAAAATGCACCGCTACAAATCCACCTAAGGTGGCTCCAAGAACAACCGCCAGATTCCATCTGTTAGACTTCCAATTAAACTTAAAATAATCTGAAAACCTATTAGCGCCCACCATAGTACAAAGTGTTTCTAAATTAGAAGACATTCCAAATGTTTTTCCAAAATAATTTAGTGTTAGCATGATTATTGCAATTAAAAAGCCGGAAACATACCAAGGCCAAGTCTGAAATAAAATATCCATAAACATAATAGTTTATACAAAAATAAGAATTCAAATGATTTTAGAAGCTAAATATGTAGAATTTGAAATAAACTAGTATTTTTGAATAGAAATTTTAAACTGAATTCGATGAAAAAAATAGCCATAGAAATAAAATGGGGACTTCTTTTTAGTATTGCTACTCTCGTTTGGATGATAGTAGAGAATGTCGTTGGACTTCATGATAAATACGTAAGTAAACACCTCATATACACAAATTTATTTGCTATAATTGCGATTACAATATATTTTTTGGCATTAAAAGAAAAAAAACAATCTATTTTTAATGGGAAAATGACTTGGCGACAAGGCTTTATTTCAGGTGTTACTTTATCAATTGTTATTAGTCTTTTGAGTCCATTGGTACAATACATCACATTTACCCTTATTACTCCTCAGTTTTTTACAAATATTATTAAATATGCTGTTGAAAATAAAGTACAAACACAAGAACAAGCAGAGGCCTATTTTAGTTTAAAAAACTATATGCTGCAAGGTGTCTTTGGTGGATTGTCTATGGGAGTTTTTACGTCAGCAATTGTCGCCTTTTTTCTAAAAACTAAAAATTATAAAAACTAAAAATGAAAGTACACTTTTTTATTCTTCTTGTATTTTGCTCATTATGTTCCTGCGTTAGTACAAAATCAACTTTAAAAAACATTGATGAGTCAGCACCTATTCCTAAACTTACAAACCAAAATACTTTTGTAATAACTGCATATAGTAAAGACGAAAAATACGGATATTACAAAGATTATCCAATAAATGTTTTTTTTGGGAATACAAAAAATGAAGTCATCAATCAGGAACGCTTTTTAAATGCATTGGCAGGATCAAAAGGCGAAAAAATTAAATTCGAAAAAATAGAGAGTTGTTGCCCTTTTCCAACCAAGAAAAGTGAAATGGGTGTTGGATTACTTGATGTTTATGAAATAACTTGGGAAGGACAAAAAACACCAATTAAATTATACTTTAATATTTATGAGAAAGGTGCTTTGATGGTTCCTCTTGGTTTAAGTTTAAAAAAATAAATTTAAAAACATTTGAATACCTTTCTTTACTAGATATTCATATTTCCTAATTACATTTGTTTCCTCAAAAAAATCACTATGAACTTACAACATATTCCACAAATAAAACATCTTGATAGCGGTAATTTTTTTCTTCTGTCAGGTCCATGCGCTATAGAAGGTGAAGAAATGGCCATGCGAATTGCCGAAAAATTAGTTACAATTACCGATACATTAAAAATTCCATACGTTTTTAAAGGGTCATTTAAAAAAGCAAATCGTTCTAGAATTGACAGTTTTTCAGGAATTGGTGATGAAAAAGCATTAAAAATACTCAGAAAAGTTTCTGAAACTTTTGGAGTTCCAACTGTAACAGATATACATACTAATGAAGATGCCGTTATGGCTGCTGCCTATGTTGATGTGTTACAAATTCCAGCTTTTCTAGTACGCCAAACTGATTTAGTTGTAGCAGCAGCCAATACTGGAAAGGTTGTTAACTTAAAGAAAGGGCAATTTATGAGTCCAGAAAGTATGAAGCATGCTGTACAAAAAGTATTGGATTGTAACAATCAAAACGTAATGGTTACTGATAGAGGAACCATGTTTGGCTATCAAGATATGATCGTAGATTTTAGAGGAATACCAACTTTACAACAATTTGCTACGACTGTTCTTGACGTAACACATTCCTTGCAACAACCGAATCAAACTGCTGGAGTTACTGGTGGAAGACCTGATATGATTGAAACTGTTGCAAAAGCAGGAATAGCTGTTGGTGTAGATGGTATATTTATTGAAACCCATTTCGATCCTGAAAATGCAAAAAGTGATGGCGCAAATATGTTGCATTTAGATCTATTTGAAGGTTTAATGAGAAAATTAGTGGCTATTAGGCAAACTGTAAATCAATTTTAACTCAATTTTTCACATCATTTATACAGGCGTTTTAACACTATTTGTTGAGACGCTTTTTTTATTTAATAATCCAAATCGTACTATTCAGGAAAACGAATAAAAATTATAAAGGATATCATATAATCAATTAACAAATGAATTTTAAAGAATTTTGTATTATTTATATTAAAAAATGATTTACTTGACAAAAATTGACTTTTTTCTTATAATATGATGTATTTTTATCAATTAAAACTCGAAAACAATGTTTTTTTTACAATATTTGTATAAATGATTTAAATAAAAAAACATGTCCATCAAAATAGCCATTTCACACAAAACAGTTTACAAATTTGACCGAAGTGTAAAGCTATTTCCACATATTTTTAGACTTCGACCTGCTGCTCACTCTCGAACATCGATTGAAGGATACACCTTTAAAATTTATCCAGAAAACCATTTTATCAATTGGCAACAAGACCCTTTTGGCAATTACCAAGCAAGAGTTGTTTTTAATGAATTGGCTGCTGAGTTAAGAATAGAAGTTGAAGTTATTGCCAAATTACAGGTAATAAATCCTTTTGATTTTTTTGTTGAAGAATATGCTGAAAAATTTCCATTTAAATATGATAAAAATCTTGAGAAAGAGTTATCTCCCTATTTGGAAATAAAAGAAACTGGGATTGAGATGTCAAAGTTTATTTCGCATTTGGCATTACAAAAAGACCTCATTACAGTTGATTTTTTAGTTTACGCCAATCAGCAAGTATTCAATTTATTAAATTATAATATTCGATTGGAAGTTGGAGTACAAAGTTGCGAAGAAACCATGACCATAAAAAGTGGCTCTTGTCGTGATTTTGCTTGGTTATTGGTACAAGTCCTTCGCAGCTTAGGATTAGCAGCACGCTTTGTTTCTGGTTATTTAGTTCAACTTACCCCAGATGTAAAATCGCTTGATGGTCCTTCTGGTCCTGAAAAAGACTTTACCGATTTGCATGCATGGGTAGAGGTATACTTACCTGGAGCGGGCTGGATTGGACTTGATCCTACTTCTGGACTTTTTGCTGGCGAAGGTCATATTCCGTTATGTTGTACCCCCGACTACGAAAGTGCAGCACCTGTAACTGGAGCTACCGAAATTTGTAATGTAGAATTTGAATTTGATAATAGTGTATTCCGAATCCATGAAAATCCTAGAGTAACCAAACCCTATACTGAAGAACAATGGAGTAAGGTAATGAAAGTAGGTTATGATGTAGAAAAAGACTTGATTGAAGGTGATGTTAGGCTTACTATGGGTGGCGAACCCACCTTTGTTTCTATTGATGATTTTGAATCTCCTGAATGGAATTCTACCGCTGATGGACCTTTAAAACGGAAATTGGCTTATGATTTAGCACTTCGTTTAAAAAAACGTTTTGCTCATGGTGGTTTATTACATTTTGGACAAGGAAAATGGTATCCGGGCGAATTATTTCCTCGTTGGCAATATGCACTTTACTGGAGAAAAGATGGGCTTCCATTATGGAAAAATGATGATTTAATAGCCAAAGAAGGACAAACTAAGTTTACTTTTCACGACGCCGAACGTTTTGCTATTGAGCTAACAAAATATCTAGGAATTGCAGTAACCAACATTACTCCAACTTACGAAGATCCTATTTATTGGGCTTTAGAAGAAGGAAAACTTCCTGTAAATCTTGATCCTTTGGCAGTAAACTTAAAAGATTCTGTGCAGCGACATACTTTGGCAAAATTATTAGAAAAAGGCTTGAACAATCCTGCTGGTTTTGTAGTTCCAATTAAATGGATACACGAATCCAATTCTTGGGTAAGTTGCGTTTGGGAATTTAGAAGACAACAATGTTATCTCATACCAGGTAATTCTCCAATAGGTTTACGATTGCCATTAGAATCTTTACCTAAAGTCTCAAAACTGAAAAGAGAACAACCCATTGAGCGAAGTTTATTTGAAGAGTTGCCTCCATTAGGAAATTATTATCAATCGCTTGAAGAGCGTTACGGAACTACAGCAGCAACTTATAAAGCTCCACAACGAAAACCAACAGAAGATGAAGTCGAAGAAAATGAATCTTTACTTTTCGAAACAGAAACATTTTCAACTGCATTATGTGTTGAGGAACGAGAAGGAATTATTTATGTTTTTCTACCTCCAACGGATTATTTAGAAACCTATTTAGACCTTATTGCTTCGGTAGAAACTACTGCTGAAAAATTACAAATACCAGTTAGAATTGAAGGTTATCAGCCCAAATCTGATTATCGTATAGAAAAAATGATGGTTACCCCAGACCCTGGAGTAATCGAGGTAAATGTGCATCCCGCAAAATCATGGCAAGAAATTGTTGATAATACAACTGCGCTTTATGAAGAGGCATTTTTATCTCGTTTAGGAACTGATAAATATATGGTTGATGGTCGTCATACCGGAACTGGCGGAGGCAATCACGTTACCCTTGGCGCTGCAAAGCCCGAAGACAGTCCGCTTTTAAGAAGACCTGATTTGCTCCGAAGCTTAATTACTTATTGGCAACATCACCCGGTTTTGAGTTATCTTTTTGCTGGTCCGTTTATAGGTCCTACAAGTCAAGCACCTAGAATTGACGAAGGACGAGATGAACGCCTTTATGAAATGGAAATTGCTTTTGAGCAAATACCTGACGATGAAGAAGTTCCTTTTTGGATGGTTGACCGAATTTTTAGAAATTTATTGGTAGATATAACAGGAAACACGCATCGCACTGAGTTTTGCATTGATAAATTGTACTCTCCAGATTCTTCCACTGGAAGGTTAGGAATATTAGAACTAAGAGCTTTTGATATGCCTCCTCACAAACACATGAATTTAGTACAGACTTTATTAGTAAGGGCATTAGTAGCAAAGTTCTGGAAAAATCCATATAAGAAAAAATTAGTAAGATGGGGAACAGAACTTCATGACAAATTTTTATTGCCACATTTTGCCTACTTGGATATGATAGATGTAGTGAATGACTTAAAAGAGTCCGGTTATGACTTTGATATTTTTTGGTTTGATCCATTTTTTGAATTTAGATTTCCACATCATGGCGGAATTACGGTTGATAATATCCAACTAGAAATACGATTAGGAATAGAACCTTGGCACGTTTTGGGCGAAGAATTATCCAATTCTGGAACTGCTCGCTTTGTAGACTCTTCTTTAGAAAGGTTACAAGTAAAAGTATCCGGAATCATTCCTGATCGCCATATTTTGCTATGCAAAGGTTGCCGAATTCCACTGAGAAGTACCGGTACAAAAGGCGAATATGTTGCTGGGATTCGATACAAAGCCTGGAATCCGCCATCAGCTTTGCATCCTAATATTGGTGTTGATGTACCGTTAGTTTTTGATATTGTTGATACTTGGAACGATCGCGTAATTGGTGGCTGTACCTATTTTGTATCACATCCCGGAGGCAGAAGTTTTGAAACCTATCCTGTAAACAGTTATGAAGCTGAATCTCGAAAAATTAGTCGTTTCTGGGATTTCGGACATACTCCATCGAGCACTATTGAACAAACTGCACCAATTATAAATTCACCAACAGCTTCTCGTTTTGTAGCTGAAAATAAATCAGACCTTAAACCAGAAACCCCAATAGAATTAATAAATCCTGAGTATCCAAGTACTTTAGATTTGAGACATTATTGGGTAGCCAAAAAATAAAAAGGTGACGGTAGCATTCAAAAAAGTATAATTTCTTGTCGTTTTACAATAAAACTAGTATTTTGCAGGAATTATAAAGAATGTAAATCATAGAAAAAACAGATATGATTCAAGATATTTCGTTGGGGCTTTTAAATTCTTATAAAGAAGCCATCAATACATATGATGAAGTAATAGACCAAAACGGCAATGTAAAACCTTATTGGAAAAACCTTTTCGATACCCTAGAATCTATAGGTATGGAAAAATTAGAAGTACTGAATCACGAAATTATAAAAAAATTAAAAGAGAATGGTGTAACATACAACGTTTATAATTCTTCTAATGGAATGAATCGGCCTTGGAAATTAGATCCAATCCCGTTTCTTATTCATCAATCAGAATGGGAGACTATTGAAAAAGGAATAAAACAAAGAGCACATTTATTAGATTTAATTCTGAAAGACATTTACGGTCCTCAACTTTTGATTAAAAATGGAATAATTCCTGCAGAATTGGTTTTTGATAATTCTGGTTTTCTTTTACCTTGTTTTGATATCAAACAAAAACAAAATCACCAACTCCTCTTGTATGCTTGTGATTTAGCCAGAGGTCCAGACGGTAAAATGTGGCTATTAGACAATCGAATTCAATCGCCTTCAGGATCAGGTTATGCTTTAGAAAATAGAATAGTAATGAGTAAGGTGTTTCCTGAGCTTAACAAAAATATTTTTAGAAGTAAACTTTCCCCTTATTTCAATCATTTACAAGAAACTGTTGACTCTTTAGGCTCCGTTAATAACGAAAACCCTAATGTTGTTTTCTTAACCCCTGGACCCGGAAATGAGACCTATTTTGAACACGTTTACTTGTCATCCTATTTAGGATACACACTTGTTCAAGGAAATGATTTATTAGTTAGAGATGGTTATGTTTGGCTAAAATCAATAGATCAATTAGAACGAGTTGATGTTATTATTAGAAGAGTTGATGATGAATGGTGTGACCCTTTAGAATTAATAAAGACTTCACTTCTTGGTGTACCTGGTTTACTGCAAGTTATGCGTTTAGGAAATGTTACTGTTTTAAATCCGCCAGGAACTAGTGTTTTAGAGAATTATGGGTTAATGGCATTCATGCAAAATGCGTGCAAATTTTTACTTAACGAACCTTTACTAATAAGCTCAGTGGCAACGTGGTGGTGTGGCCAAAGTAAAGAATTAGATTATGTTTTAAATAATTTACCCAAATTAATCATTAAAAGAACCAATCGTAAACAAGGTTTTAGATCTATTTATGGAAGACTTTTAACTTTTGAAGAATTAATTGATTTAAAAAATTTGATTTTAAAAAGCCCTAAAGATTATGTAGCACAAGAAGAAGTTAGTCTTTCTACAACTCCATCATTAATTGACGGAAAAATAGTTCCAAGATTTGCTGCAATGAGAGCTTTTTTAGTTTCTGACGGAAATAACGATTATAAGGTTATGCAAGGCGGATTAACGAGAAGCTCTGCGATAAAAGACAAGTTTGAGATTTCTAATCAATTCGGAGGTCTATCAAAAGATACTTGGATAATTACTGATGCGCCCAAAGATAATGAACGGTTGGTTGTTAGAAAAAACACTACAAATCAACATACAAATTCCTTAACTAGTAGAAACGCTGAAAATCTTTTTTGGTTAGGAAGATTATGCGAACGTACTATGGCATTACGGTGTTTCTTAAAAATTATTCTCAATCGACTTAATGAAAATGTAAATCGAAAAGGAAAAAAACAGCCCGAATTTTTAATTGTTTTGCTCAAATCACTTACTCATTTAACACAAACGTATCCCGGTTTTGTTGGAAAAATTACTGAAGACGGTGAAGAAGAAATAAATGACGCTATTTTTGAAAATCCAATACCAGAATTAGTGCTACTTATTAATGACTCTAAAAAAGTAGGTTCAGTAACTTATAATCTTCAATCGTTGTTGAATACCATTAATCAAGTAAGCGAAAAATGGAACCACGATAATCGTAGAATCATTAATTTATTAGAAGATAGTCTCTTTTATTTAAAAAAATCACATTCAAGAAACATAAGTGAGTTTGATCACAGTCTAGATAAATTATACATTAGGCTTTTTTCTTTTTACGGAAATATATTTGAGACACTCCCGAGAGATAATGGGTTCTATTTGTTGGAAGCGGGAAAAAATATAGAAAGAATTTTATCTTTAATTTCCGTTTTACGCTCTACTTTTAACTTCAAAAATAATGAGGAAGTAGAAAGTGTTTTAATGGAAGCCGTTTTAGAAAATCACCATTTGCTTGCACAATACCGAAGCATCTACAAATCACATTTGAGTTTAATAACGGTAATTAACTTGATTTTCTTAGAGAAAAACTTACCTTACACTCTTTCGTATTTGTTAGACACATTATCGAATTGTTTGTCAAAACTTCCAAAAACTATTGACCCTAACAGATTAAGTATTGCAGAGAAAACAGTTTTAGAAGCCAGTACAATAATTCAATTGATTGATGCAGAACGATTGGTAATAGCCGATGAAGAAACAAATTTTCGTGCTGAATTTGACAAAACATTAGAGCAAGTTTTCGAATTGATTTCAACCGCTACAAGTAATCTTACCAGTCAATATTTTAATCATTCTATGATGCAACATTCCTTTTTAGATACCACAGAAAAAATGAATTCTGATGAAATATAAGTTAAGACATCAAACGGTATATGCTTATGTAAATCCGGTACATAATTATCAGAGTGTGCTTTGTTTACAACCTTTAACATTACCCAATCAAATATGTCGTGATTTTAAAATAGAAATCGAACCCACTCCATCAAAAATATATTCAAGAGTAGATTACTTTGGTAACTCTCAACATTATTTTTCTATTCATGAACCTCATAAAGTACTAAAAGTTGTAGTGACTAGTGAAATAGAAAACACACCTAAAAACACACTGCCCATAAATAATATTAGTTGTCAAGAAGCCAAATTATTATTTAGTACCAATCATACTCTAAAGCTAGAACTTTTACAATATCAATTGCCAAGTCAATTCATTGTTTGGGATGAAGAAATCATAACTTTTGCTAAGACTTGTTTTTCTCCTTCAGCATCATTATATGAAAGTGTTGAACGATTATCAAAAAAGATATTTACAGAATTTCAATTTAAATCAGGTTTTACAACTATAAATACTCCATTAAAAACTGTTCTTAAAGAGAGGAAAGGGGTTTGTCAAGATTTTTCTCACTTAGCTATAGCCTGTATTCGTAGTATGGGCTTTGCTGCAAAATATGTAAGCGGTTATATTGAAACATTACCTCCTAAAGACAAACCAAAATTACAAGGTTCTGATGCTTCACATGCTTGGATATCAGTATATATTCCAGAAATGGGTTGGTGCGAATTTGACCCTACTAATAATATGATTCCACAACAAAGACATATTGTAACTGCATACGGAAGAGATTTTGCAGATGTATCTCCGCTAAAAGGAATCATTTTTAGTACAGGTGAACATAAGGTTAAAGTTGAAGTTGATGTAATTCCGCTTATTAGTGAATAATGAGAATAAAGTGTTGAAAAAATACATTGAAAACCTTTAGATAAATAATCTGGTTTTTTTTATACAATCTCTGCACTCAAACCAGCTTCTAATAATTGTGTACATTGTGGTTTTAGTTCTTCAAATAAACCCGTTTTTACAGTGCATTTTCCTTTGTAATGTACTAAAATAGCACATTGTTCGGCTTGAATAGCAGTGTGATTGCAAACCGCTATTAAAGTTTCAATAACATGATCAAAAGTATTTACATCATCATTAAAAAGTACAATTTCATTGTTAATGTCTACTGCTTCAAGTACTGAGGTATCCTGTTGAGTTTTTTCTATTGTTGCCATTTTCAGACCTTTATAATTATTTGACTTTTGTTCTAAAAATATAAATGCTAATTTACATATTTTAAAGAAACCCAATTGTTTCTTTCCAATTTTTTAACAAAAGTTAATCCTTTTTCAATGCAAGAAGCATCAATAAATGGAATGTCCTCTGTATAAAATCCGCTAAATAAAATAGTGCCTTTTGGATTAAGGCAATCTACATAACTTTGCATGTCGTTCAACAAAATATTTCTATTGATGTTTGCAATAATCAAATCGTATTTTTTATCTTTTAATATTGCTGCATCTCCCTCATAAACCGTAATGTTTTTGCAATTGTTGCGTTCGGCATTTTCAATAGAATTCAAATAACACCAATTGTCAATATCTATAGCATCAATAGGTTTTGCTCCTTTCATTTCTGCAAGAATGGCAAGAATTGCTGTTCCACAGCCCATATCAAGTGTTTTCATTTCAGCAACATCTGTTTCTAATAAATGCTGAATCATCATATGGGTAGTTTCGTGATGACCTGTTCCGAAACTCATTTTTGGCTCAATAATGATATCAAACTCAGCATTGGTTTTTGGATGAAATGGAGCACGAACATGACATTTTCCGTCAACATAAATAGCTTCAAAATTCTTTTCCCATTCCTCGTTCCAATTCACTTGTTCTATTTCTTCGATGGTGTAAGAAATTACAAATTCAGGCGAATTCAAGATTTGAACCTCTTCTAAAATTGTTTCATTCCAAAATTGTTTTTGAATATAGGCGGTAACTCCATAATCACTTTCTATGAAACTTTCGAAAGGCAATTCGCCTAATTCGGCAACTAGTATTTCAGAACCCATATCTTTTGGTTCAACAGTAAAATGATAGCCTAAATAGATATTTGACATTTTAATTTTTTTTTGTAAAGGTAAGAATCTCTTTTGTTGAATTAAAAAAAGAGACTTGAATACTTAAATTCAAATCTCTTTACGTTACTTACTTAATTCGTTTTAAATAGCATTAGCAATTGCAGCAAAATCATCTGCTTTTAGTGCTGCGCCTCCAATTAATCCTCCGTCAACATCTGGTTTTCCAAAAATTTCTTTAGCATTGTCTGGTTTTACACTTCCACCATAAAGAATCGAAACGTTTTCGGCAATATCACTTCCAAAAGCTTTACGAACAGTTTCTCTAATAAATTCGTGCATTTCTTGAGCTTGTTCTGGCGATGCCGTTTCACCCGTTCCTATTGCCCAAACCGGTTCATAAGCTAGTACGATGTTTTCCCAATCTGATTTGTCAATTTGAAATAATCCGTCTTTTAATTGGTTTTCAACTACATTAAAATGTTGATTGTTTTGACGATCTTTTAGTTCTTCTCCAAAACAAAAAATTACTCTTAAATCGTGTTTTAACGCTGCGTCTACTTTAAATGAAATTATAGCGTCAGTTTCATGAAAAATTGCACGACGTTCTGAATGACCTAAAATCACAGTGTTTACACCAATACTTTTTAGCATATCGGCTGATATTTCTCCAGTAAAAGCACCACTTTCAGCTTGATGCATGTTTTGTGCAGCTACTTGAATGTTTGTAAACTCTAAATGATTTACTGCCGAAGATAGGTTTACAAAAGTTGGAGCAACTATAATTTCTACATCTTTGTCATTTGGCAATTTATCGATTAAGTCGTTTAATAAATCTTCTGTATCTTCAGCATTTTTATGCATTTTCCAGTTCCCTGCAACAATTTTGTGTCTCATTATTTAAGTGATTTTAAGGTTGTGTTTATTAATTCAAAGTCTGTTTCTATTGCTCGATAGATGATAATTTTTCCAGTTTTATCAATGACTATATATCTTGGAATCCAATCTAAGTCTATTGCTTTTCCAAACGAACCGTTCATTCCGTTTTTAACAAAAAAGTGATCCCCCTTAATTTGATGTTTCTCTATACCAGCTTTCCATTTGTCGATTGTTTTATCTAATGAAAAAAACAGATATGAAACCTCGGGATTGGTATTTTGTAGTTCTTTTATTTTAGGCATTGCTTTAATACAGTCGCCACACCACGATGCCCAAAGTTCTATAACTATAGTTTTTCCTTTGTATTGATTTAAAATGTCTTGAAAGGCAATAGGATTTCCGTCTACAGTAATAATCTTTTCTTCTAATGCTTTTTTTGAAAATTCTGTTTTTTGAGCTTGCGAACACGAAAAGCTGGAAAAACATAAAATGATATAGGCAATTATAACTTTAAATTTCATTTGAATATTTTGGAATACAAATTTACATTTATAAATCGTTACTTTAAAATGAATCCATTTAAATTTTTAAGTTTTAGAAAAAGAATAGCGATAAGGGTAATA
>CANGUZ010000032.1 GCA_947457255.1 Flavobacteriaceae bacterium | reverse complement strand
TTCCTCAATGCCATTTATTCGGAATTTACCTATTCCCTATCAAAAAGGAGATTTAAATTTTGCATCCGCAGTTTCAACGTTTCAACAAACTATTCAAGAAAAATATTCTCAAGCTGAAACAAGTCAAAAAGCTCTTGAAAACAAAATTGATGAAGCTGATAAAATATTAAAAGAAAAAGAATCCGCAATTACGGTTCTTACTGATGAAATAAGACTTAAAGAAAAAGAGATTCAAGCATTAAGCACTAGTTTTCAAACCCAACTTGATACAGCTGCATCAGAGCATACAAGACAAATAGCCGAAGACAGAACAATATTTAGAGGAGAAATTGATGCTGATAGATTAAAGATTCAATCAGACACAGCTCAAGTTATTACAGATTTAGAACGGAAATTAGGGGATGCAAATAAATTAGTAAATGCTATTGGGAATGTTGGAGTTACAGGAAATTATCAAATCATTGCAAATGAACATAAAACTTCAGCAAATAACTGGAGATATATTGCAATTGGATTTATGATTATTCTATCATCATTATTAATTTATTCTATTTGGAAAATTGGAGATTTAGCATACGATTGGCACAAGGCAATTATTAGAATAATAGCTTCCGCAATTCTGATTTATCCAGCAACATACGCAGCAAGAGAATCGAGTAAACATAGACGATTAGAAAATTCTAATAGAAAATCTGAATTAGAGCTTGCAGCAATTAATCCATTTATTGAAATATTAGATGAAAATAAAAAACAGCTAATAAAGGAAAAACTGGTAGAAAAATATTTTGGGAATAATAATGAGAATTTAGAAGGAGAAAAAAGTGAAAATATTTCAGTTGATATTCTTGAAAAAATTGTCAAATTAATAACCGAAGCAGTTAAGAAATAAAACACTACTGCCAACAAATCCTATATCTCATAGCTAGTTTTCGTTAAATTGTTCGTTTGCTTTTCGTAACTTCGCTTGGTCGGTTATAAAAAAAACTTTCCATAAGCCGTCACGAGCTCTAGCAAGGATACGCAGTAAGCCAAAAAAAATTACCAGATAGAAAATTAACTTTTACAAGATTGTATATTTTGTATATTTGAATCAAATATTTTTATGATGGATTTACAAACTAGAAAAATAGAATTTATTCAAGAGTTTTTGAAACTTCAAAGCGAGGAAGTAATTTCTCAGTTTGAGAATTTATTGAAAAAAAAATCAACCAAAGAAAAATCTATTACTAAGCCGATGTCAATTAAAGAATTGAACTCAAGAATAGATAAATCTGAAGCAGATTTCACAAACGGTAAATTCAAAACAAGTTCTCAACTTTTGGCTAAATACAAATGAAACATTATGAAATTATTTGGTCAAATCATGCAGAAAACGAATTTGATCAAATATTTGAATATTATTCAGAATTGGCAAGCATTCGAGTAGCTAAAAATCTCATTAAAAAAATTATCGAAGAGCCAAATAAACTCCTTTCAAATCCAGAAATCAGTCAACGTGAAGAATTATTGTTAGATCGAGAAAATGAATATCGATATTTAATTTGTAAAAGTTATAAAATAATTTATTCAATAGACACAAAAGCAAAGTTTATTAAAATTGCTGATGTGTTTGATTCAAGACAAAATCCAACAAAAATAAAACGTACTAAATGATTTGACCTACTGCTAACAACAGTAACTGTTGCAAACCATCCTAAAAAACCATCCCAAAGCTTCGGGATTAAAATAAGTATAAAAAACAACCTCGTTTAAGCTTCCGAAACTTCGGGATAAGCGAGGTTTGTTTTTGAATTAAAGTTGTAGTTGATGCTTAAACTTATTCTTTACTAAATTTTGAAGTTGTAATTCCTTTATCAGAGTAAATCTTAATAAAGTACACCCCTTTTTTTAAATTACTGACATCTAATTCAGACTGAACAGAGAAATTGTTGAATACCGTTTTTCCTAATACATCAGAAATCACAATTTTATCGATTCTACTTTGATCATTCATTTGAATTTTTAAAATCGCATTTACAGGATTAGGGTAAATTATATTTTTTGCTGATTTTACAAATAAATCTGTTTTTAAAGAACTTGGGCAAGCAACCGAAACCAAACTCAACGAATTAGTAGTGCTCCCGTTTCCTAGTTGTCCATAGTTATTCCAACCCCAAGTCCAGATACTACCGTCGCTTTTTATAGCAGCAGCACTTTGATTTCCCACAGAAACCGATTTCCAATTTTTATCTGTGCCTAATTGTAAAAACTCACTTGTATATTGTACAGTATTTGCTGTATAGCCTAATTTTTTTCCTGTATACCATAGCGTACCATCAGTTTTTATAATAGCTGCGGTATCATCACCACAATCAAAAGCAGTTACAAAATAACTTGGGCAACCTGCACAGGAGGTTCCGCCACCTTCTCCATATGAATTGCTTCCCCAAGTAACTAATAAATTGGTATTCGATTTTACATCATAACTGTGGCTTCCCCCAGCCGATATGGCTCAAACACCAGTACCATTACTTGAGCGTTGTTGTGGTGCCATTACATATATGCCACTTCCGTTTATGTTTATTTGATTTGCAGTGTTGTAGCCCCAGCCCCAAACGGTTCCGTCATTTTTTAAAGCTAATGAATACCTGTCGCCAGCAGCAACTGATTTCCAAGTTTTATCAGTTCCTAATTGTGTAGGTATATTTTTATCCAATGGCTGTCCGAAACCAGTTCCATATCCTAATGCAAAGTAGTCGCTATTTCCCCAAGTCCATAAAGTTCCATCGGTTTTTATGGCCATAGCGTGAGAATATCCTGCAGCAATTTCTTTCCAATTAGTGTCAGTGCCTACCTGAACAGGTGCGAATTTGTGAACAAAAGTACCGTCCCCAACCTGACCATTAGTGTTGTTTCCCCAAGCCCAAAGTGTACCATTGTTTTTAATAGCTAAATTAAAAGATCTAGGGCCATTTCCTGCAGAAATTAGTTTCCAATCACTGTCTGTACCTATACGTATTGGAGTGTTTTTTACTATTTGAGTGCCATCGCCAAGCTGTCCAAAATGATTCAAACCCCAAGCCCAAAGTTCGCCATTATTTGCAATAGCTATATTGTGCGAATAGCCTACAGATACTGATTTCCAGCATTGAGAATAAGCAATGGTTTGTATAAATGCTAGAAAAAAAACAATATGTAGTTTCGTAATTTTCATTTGGTATTTGTTTTTAAGTAACTACAAAGGTATCTTCTTTTTTTTATAAATATTTTATTTTCAACGAATTAACTTCTTCGCTTTTTCCTGAATTATGGTAGCCACAGGTTTGTTTTCTATTTTACTTTCTAGCCATGAAATGACATCTAAATATAGAAATGCTCGTTTTTCGTAGGGATGACTTTCAAAAACAATTAATCGGGCGTGTAATTTTTTGAATTCAGATTTCAACTCACTTGGAAAAATAGCCCCTAAATTTTTAAGAAACTTTATCATTTCTCGTTGCACTTCATGCAAATCATTCATTTTTATCAAGAACTTATAGGTGCTTTTTAGTTGCACTTCAAGAAGATAATCCATGCCAGCCTCATAGTGCGCTACAAGACTCAATACTCGGGCAAAACACATTAAATCCTCACGCATCGAAAGGTTTTTATTGTCTATTATTTTCTTTAAATATTCAATGCATTTTTTATTATTGCCCGCGCCAAAATACATGCTGGCAATTTTATAATAAAAAACCATAGTATGATGCTCGTCAATTCGGTCTTCGTTTTTCTTTAAATTCTTTAATACTTCCTCTACTAAATACATGCCGCCTTCAAAATCGCCTTCTAAAAAGTGCAAGTTGAATTTACTGTTGTAATAGCATAAAAAATGCAACGTAGTTAAATTATCGTTTTTAGGAAAAGCTTCAAGTGCAATTGTTGTTTCAAGTTTTTCTAGTACTTCTTTTATATACGATTTGTGTTTAATGAGGTACAAACATTCTAGCAAATACGTATTCCCTTTAATATACCAAACAGGATTTAGGAAAATCATTTGTTGGTATTCATTAAATAAGTTCACCCATTTATTTGAATACCGATAACAAGCTAAGAAATCCTGAATCAAAAAACTATGCCATAAATGGGCTTTATACAGCCATAATTTTTCTCTAAATCCTAAATCCTCTATTTGATAGTTAGGCAATTGGTTGTTGAAATACGTAGATATTTCCTTCATTTCTTCTTTGCTTTTCGCATAGCCACTTTTTAGCATGATACTGTAAAGTTGTAACGATAAGTTAGAAAGTTTACTAGCAATTACATTTTGCTGGCTCAGTTCTTTGGCTTGTATGGCTAGTTCATCAGCACGACCAACAATACTTCGAGTTATATATTGCGATTCGATTACTTTTTCAAGTTCTACAATTTCATAAGCAATATTTTTCTCATCATGTTGAAGAGCAATTAATTTGGTTTTGTCAAGAATTTTTAAACTCTGTTTGTACAGTCCTTTATGGTATAAAATTGTTGCAAAATCCAATTGTTCTCTTATTTGTATACGAATGTTTTGATTCACAGGATTCATTCGTAAACTAATTAAAATTTGTTTGTACAAATGCGCCTTTAAATTCGATAATTGCAGTTTAGTAACTATGTTGCTTTTTAAGATTTCTTCCTCATCATATTCACTCATTTTGTCTAAAAGATTAAAAAGTAGCAAAAATTTAGCATCTGTATTATCACCTAAGCGATTTACATAGAGTTTAAATTGTCTTTTTTCTGATTTAGAGAGTGAATTTATAAGAACAAATAGATTATCTTTTGAAGGGTTTGCCATCGTAAAAATTGTATATTTAAAATACTGTTTTTCAGTTGTTTAGTAACTTGTTTTTTTAATTTAATACTGTAAATCTAAGCATTTAAAAGGATTATTTTACTACCTTAAAATTTAAATTTGTAAATAGAACTTAAAATTAAGGTTAATTATTGATATGGATAATCAAAAAGTACAAATATTTGACACTACGCTACGCGACGGAGAACAAGTCCCGGGATGTAAGCTAAATACGGAGCAAAAGTTAGTTATTGCTCATCGTTTAGATGAATTGGGTGTTGATGTTATAGAAGCTGGATTTCCAATATCAAGTCCAGGCGATTTTATTTCAGTTGAAGCTATTGCTAAAGTAGTTCAGAATGCAACCGTTTGTGCCTTAACAAGAGCCGTAAAGGAAGATATAAATGTTGCTGCAAAGGCATTACAGTTCGCTAAAAAACCTAGGATTCATACAGGTATAGGAACATCTGATTCTCATATTAAATACAAGTTTAATGCTTCAAGAGACGAGATTATAAATCGAGCGGCAGAAGCCATATCTTATGCAAAAACCTTTGTTGATGATGTAGAGTTTTATGCTGAAGATGCAGGAAGAACGGATAACGAATTCTTAGCCTACGTTTGTAGTGAGGCCATCAAAGCAGGAGCAACGGTTTTGAATATTCCAGACACTACAGGCTATTGTCTTCCGGAAGAGTACGGAGCTAAAATAAAATACCTAAAAGAAAATGTAATAGGAATAGAGAAAGCTATCCTTTCTTGCCATTGTCATAATGATTTGGGATTAGCAACAGCCAACTCTATTGCGGGCGTAATTAATGGCGCTAGACAAATTGAGTGTACGATTAACGGAATAGGAGAGCGAGCAGGAAATACAGCTTTAGAGGAAGTGGTCATGATTTTGCGTCAGCATCCTGATTTAGGTTTATATACAGATATAAATTCTAAATTATTATACGATACTAGCCGTTTGGTTTCTGAAAGTATGGGAATGTTTGTGCAACCTAATAAAGCAATTGTAGGAGCGAATGCTTTTGCTCATAGCTCTGGAATTCATCAGGATGGAGTGATTAAAAATCGCGAAACTTATGAAATCATGAATCCGCATGATGTTGGGGTAACCGAATCGGCTATTGTACTAACTGCTAGAAGCGGTCGTGCAGCTTTGGCTTACAGAGCTAAAAAAATTGGTTACGAATTAACAAAACTTCAATTAGACATTGTTTACACAGAGTTTTTGAAATATGCCGACAGAAAGAAAGAAGTTATAGATGGTGATGTACACCAAATAATAAAGAATAGTAATATTGATATTTTAGTATAATAATAAATTTTTCAGTCTATGAACTTGAAAATCGCTGTTTTATCGGGTGACGGAATAGGTCCTGAAGTAATTAAACAAGCGGTTGCTGTTTTAAAGGCTGTAGCCGAATTTTATAATCATACTTTCGAATTTGAAGAAGCCCTAGTAGGAGCAATTGCTATTAATAAAACGGGTAGCCCTTTGCCAGAAGCGACTTTAAATTTATGTAAATCATCTGATGCGATACTTTTTGGCGCTATTGGTGACCCAAAATACGATAATAATCCAGATGCTAAAGTGCGTCCTGAACAAGGATTATTAGATTTAAGGAAAGAATTGGGTTTGTTTGCCAATATTCGTCCAATAAAAGTAATAACCCCACTTATAGACAAATCCCCTTTAAAAAGAAATGTTATTGAAGGAACTGATATTCTCATATATAGAGAATTAACAGGTGGTATCTATTATGGTGAAAAAAAATTAAGTGAAGACGGAACCGTTGCTACTGATATATGCGAATATTCGCAAATGGAAATAGAAAGAATTACACACTTAGCATTCAAAGCAGCTCAAACAAGAAGAAATAAAGTAACATTAGTTGACAAGGCAAACGTTATGGAATCTTCTAGATTATGGAGAAGAGTAGTAAAAGAAATTGCGAAACAATATCCAAAAGTAACTTTAAATATTCTCTATATAGATAATGCTGTGAAGCAAATGATTTTAAATCCCAATCAATTTGACATTATTCTAACTGATAATTTGTTTGGCGATGTTTTATCTGATGAAGGAAGTGTCATTGTAGGTTCTATAGGATTATTAGCTTCAGCATCGGTTGGTACAAAGTATGCGATGTTTGAGCCTATTCATGGTACCTATCCACAAGCTAAAGGGAAAAATATTGCAAATCCAATTGGTGCCATTTTAAGTGCAGTAATGTTACTCGATAATTTTGGATTAAACGAAGAAGCCAATGCCATTAGAAAAGCCGTCGAATTAACTTTAGAGCATAATATTGTAACTCTTGATATAAATGTAGTGCGTAATTTTGGCACTGATCATGTTGGGGAAACAATAGTTAGTAGCATATTGAATAATGAAGACCCAAACGGTTATATTAATTTAGAAAATATTAGTATAGGAAAATCTATTTTCTTTTAAACTTATTTTATTTCGTTTTCTTCAAATTTATTTTATGAAAAATACTCAGTCGAATGATGTTTCTATTAAAATAATCTAATCCATTTACTCTTTGTTGAAAACTATTTAGATACCCAAGTTCTATTGCTAGATTGTCATTAAAACCAACTTGTAAGGCACCATATATTCTATTTTGGTCAAATGTATTGTAAATGATATTTTTCCCGGCATTAAACATGATTTCATCATTTATAACTGCTTTCAAAAAGTGATTCTTTTTTCTCCAAATTATGTAATCAGTTTGAAGTCGGTATCTAAATCGCCAAAAAAAGGTGGTTCCGTCCGTTAAACCTACATTGTTAGCATTATGTATAAATCTTTGTTCTAATTGAAACCGTTGGTATAAGTTTAGTTTGCCAAATTCATGTTTCCAAGTTATATCTTGTTGACCTCTATTTTCAGGAATCTCGAAATCAAAAATTTGTTCTGGCACTTGGGTAGACACTGAAAAATAAGCATAGCCAATTCCTGCTTCTAAATGGTCATTAAATTTATATCTTCCTTGTATCCTAAATACGTAGAGATTTTGTTCGATAGGTTTTAGAAATACTCTATTGTCAAACTCAGTATGTATAGACCATGAATTGTTTATAAGAAGTTGATTATAATATCGAGTCCAAAGAATACTTTGGTGGTCAATGTTTTTTTTTGTTTGCGCATTTGAAATACAAACAGATATTAAAAAAAGTAATACTTTAAGAACCTTCATTGAGTTTGTTTCGGTTTGGCAAATTTAACAAACTCTATAAAACTATCGATTTTAAATCTATTTTATATAGTACAATTTTTTTTGAGTAAGAAAATAAGTTTAAATTTAATTTTTGATGTACTATATATAGTATAAAAAAAACAGAACCTTTTTTTATAATTAAGGTTCTGTTTTTTAATAATAATTTGATTTATAAGGTGTATTTAAAGGTGATGCCATAAGTTCTTTGGTCTCCTAAAACACCTGCATAATGACCTGCATTACCACCAGCAGGTAATAATTGTTCAAAGTAGTTTTTGTCAAATAAATTTCTACCCCAAATGAAAACTGTTAATCCTTCTGACGCTCTGAAACCAATTCTACTATTAAAAATGCTATACCCTTTTACGACTAAATATCTAGAAGGTGTGGCATTTGATGAGAATGAAGATCGTGAATACGAATCAATTGCAAAGAACAATTTTCCTTTATTTCCGAAGAATCTTGCATCTTTAGATAAATCTCCTCCTAAGGTTCCAGCCCATTTTGAAATTCCTGGTAGTTCAGCTCCTGAAATGTCTTTCGAAAAGATTTGTTTTCCATCGACTCTTAATCCTGTTTCTTCTAGTGGTAGCGGAGCATTTTTGAAACTTACATAGCGACCATCGGTATAAGATAGGGCAGTATTGAAGGAAAGATTTTTAGAAACCGTGATTCTACCATCTATTTCTACACCTCGAACTCTCACTTTCTCAGCATTGGCAAGATACCCACGATTTAGTGTAATATCTTCACTTTGAACTAGGGTTTGATAATCGTCTATATCTGTATTAAAAACTGATAAATTAATAATTGTGTTATTAAATGGATTCGTTTTTACACCAATTTCATAATGATTTACTTGCTCTGGTTTAATCTTTGCAAGATCTATAATAGGGCCGTTTGCATCTGTGGGTATTCCACCAACATTAACACCTACAGGTTTGTAACTCTTGGCATAAGTGGCATAGGCATTAATTTTTTCACTAGGTTTATAAGCAAAAGTGATGTTTCCTGAAAAATCAGTATCAGCAACATCCACTTTAAATGCCTGATTCGAGTAAACAGAATTACGTAAGGCTAGCAATTTAGTTTGAGTTGCGGCATCAAATCCTGATAAGTCCCCTCCGCCATAGGTTTGCCTACTATAATCCAATTTCTTTGTATCGTAATTGTACCTTAATCCAGGCAAGATATGAAGTGATTCTGTAATTTTCCAGTCTAGCTGACCAAATAGAGCTCCACTAAAAGAATCGATATTGTTTTTTGTTTTTATTCCGTACCCATCTAAAAGTCCTGGAGTAGCCCATAATGCTGCATTAGGAGTGCCTGGAGCGGCATTTTGTGAAAATCGCCATTGGTCTTTTCCAGCTTCTTCTATTTGTATAGGATCCGCTTTAAGATTTTGCCCTATTGCAAATACTCCAAATACTCCTGAAATCCTTTTTGTTAATTCTCCAGCATATCTAATTTCTTGTGACCATTGATTGTGTTTTGAGGTAGCTTGCGATAATTTAAGGGCTTGTAATCCTGTAAAATCTCTATCGTTTGAAGGGTCCCAATCCCAAAAGCGATAGGCTGAGGTTGAGGTTAATGTTCCTTTTCCTAATTTAGCCTCAAGATTAAGTGTAGCGCCACCTAAATCTTGATTGGATCGCCATTGTGCATCCGTATCTATTTTACGGTTGAATGGATTGGTACTTGGAAGTTTATAACCAAGGTCTGCAATAATTGTGTTAAACTGACGATAGCCATCACGAAGTGTAGGAGCAACTCCTGCAATTACTTGGGCATAACCATTAGGTCTTTGCTTAGAATAATCTACAGCTAATGTAACGTTGATATCTTCAGTTGGCTTGTATAATAACTGCCCTCTAATACCTTGGTTGTTTAAATCATTAACTGAGTTTCCTGTTGCAACATTTTCAAGTAGTCCATCTCTTTGTGTGCCTGAGAACGATAATCTACCAGCAATTTTTTTAGACAAAGCACCTGTTACTGAACTTTTTGCTTGGATGAAGCCGTAATTTCCATAACTTAATTCAAGTGTAGCTCCAGAAATAAAACTAGGTTTGCGCGTAGTTATGTTGAAAGCTCCGGCGGTGGTGTTTTTTCCAAATAAGGTTCCTTGAGGACCACGTAGTACTTCAATTTGATCTATATCTACAAAGTCAAGAGTAGTTGCAGCGGGTCTAGCATAATACACCCCATCAACATAAAATCCAACTCCTGGATCGATACCGTCATTCGTAAGACCAAAAGTAGAACCAAGACCACGAATGTTAAGTGTTGTATTTCTTGGATTTGACGAATACAATTGTACAGAAGGGGTTAATTCTTTTAAACGATTCACGTTGAATGCTCCGGCTATTTCAGCCTGTCTTCCACCTATAACCGAAACAGCAATGGGAACGTTTTGTGCTTTCTCAATTCTACGTCTAGAAGTAATCACTACATCATTTAGTTGATTTTCAATAGTTAATATAATTTGGATTTCTTTATTTGGTAATTCCGTATAGTCTAATTGTGCTGTTTTGTAACCCTCCTGAACTATTATCAATGTAAAAGGAAGTTTATCATAAGTGTCAATCGAGAATTTCCCACTAGTATCTGTTATTGTGCTGTATTTTGTTCCTTTAAGGACAATGTTAGCTCCTTCTAAAGGAGTGTCATTTGAGTTTTTTACTACTCCTTCAACGGTTGTCTGAGCAAATGAGTAATTGAATAGTAATAAAAAAGTTATTGATTTAAATAGTGTTTTCATTATTTTTATATATTATATGTGATTAGTAGAGTTTAAAATTATTTTTTTTTTTGACTGCACATACACATTATAGGTATTAGTTTGTTTTGCTTCATTGTGTTTGAATTCAGTTTAAAGTTTTGATTCTCATTCATTTTTAACTTCATCGCAAAGGTTTTCATACTTCTTAAATTTTAGATTTTTAATTGTGAATTAAATTCGGAGGCAAATATATAATTAATTCTATAAAATTAGTAGAGTTTAGATAAAAAAAATTATTTTTTTTCTAAAGAGGCTATCGTTATGCCTTCCATTGCTTTCAAAGTTTCATTTCTAATAGCAATTAAACCGTGTCGTAATAAGCATTCAGACTCGTTTTTACAATCCGAACAAGGTTCGTAGAAATTGATAGAAGCACACGGAAGTAAAGCAATAGCACCGTCAAAAAAGCGATGAATTTCGGCTAAAGTGATTTCTTCTTTTGATTTTAAAAGATAATAACCCCCAAATTTTCCTTGTTTGCTTCCAACAAAATGACCTCGTTTTAAATCTAAAAGAATTTGTTCTAAAAATTTTTTTGGAATACTAGCTTCTTCTGCAATTTCAATAGTTTTTGAAATGTAGTTTTTGTCTTGCTGTGCTAGGTAAAGTAAGGCTTTTAGTGCGTATTTGGTTTTATGTGAAAGCATTTTGTATCTCGATATTTTAAATTTAGTTATTGATATATTAATTTGACAAAACTAATTTATTTCTAGTGATATTGACGATAATTAAAAAAATTACCAGTCTCCGCTACTACCACCACCGCTAAATCCGCCTCCTCCAAAACCGCCACCAAAACCACCACCGCCTCCTGAGGAACCGCCAAATCCTCCTCCAAAACCGCCACCGCCAATATTTCTGCCTAAACTACTTAAAATAATGACATCTAATAAACTAGAACCCATATCTCCAGAGTTGCCTGAGTTACCTCCTCCGTTTTTGTTACGAGAAATAAGAACAAGCAAAATTACTACTATTATAATAAAGGGTAATATAGGAAAATCTTTGCTTTTAGTTTTCTTGCGTTCGCCTTTGTATTTGCCTTTAAAAACATCAATAATCGCATCGGTACCTTTATCTAAACCAGTATAAAAACTACCGGCTTTAAACTCAGGTTTAATAATATTTCTAATTATTTGGCCTCCAATTCCTGCGGTCAAACGATCTTCTAGTCCATAACCTGGATTTATAGCTATTTTTCTTTCGGCTTTTGCTAATAGAATTATTACACCATTATCGTCTTTGGCTGTGCCACCAATTCCCCATGTTTGTCCCCATTTTGTAGCTAACTGGCTTACGTCTTCTCCTTTTAGTGACTCAATAGTTATAACAACAATTTGTGTAGTAGTAGAATCGGAATACTTAATTAATTTTTCTTCTAACTGCTTTTTTTCGTTGGCATTTAAAATAGCAGCATAATCATATACTGAAGTTTGAAAACTAGGTTTTTCAGGAATCGTAAATTGTGCAAATAGAAAACTACTATTAAATAGAATAAAAAAATAACAAAATAAGTTTAGTCCTTTTTTGATTTTCGACTTCTGGCTTCTAACTTCTAACTTCTGACTTATTTCCATTATCCTTTAGATATTTCGTTTGATAATTCGTTGGTATCCCCATTTTCAAAAGGAAAATATTTCTGTAATTGTTCGCCAGCTTTAGTAATACCGTCAATCAAACCTTGCTTAAAATTGCCGTTTTTAAAATGGGTTGCCATAGCTTCTTTTGTGCTATCCCAGAAACCTTTCGGTACTACTTCGTTAATACCTTTGTCTCCACAAATCACGAACTTATGATCTTTAACAGCGAGATAAATAAGAACCCCATTTTTTAGTTCGGTTTGGTCCATTTTCAATTCGTGAAAAACTTCCAAAGCTCTATCAAAAGGAACTTTGGAAGTAGTTTTTTCTATGTGAACTCTTATCTCACCAGAAGTTTCTTTTTCAGCCACACGAATAGCTTCAACAATTTCTTGTTCTTCTTCTTTGGTTAAAAAATCTTCAACTTTCGACATGGTTTATTTTTTTAATTCCTTTTTTAAAGCCCCTCCTTTGGAGAGGTTGGGGAGGTCTAAAATTTTACTTCAACTGGTTTTTCAGCACCTTCAACAGATTGGAAATAGGCTTTTTCTTTGAAGCCAAAAACACCTGCAAACAAACTGTTAGGAAACGTTTTTATGTGAGTATTGTATGGCTTAACAGCTTCATTAAAACGTGTTCTAGCAGTTAGAATTTGATTCTCCGTACTTGCTAACTCGTCTTGTAATTTCAAGAAGTTTTCATTTGCTTTCAAAGTAGGATATTGCTCGACTGAAACTAGTAATCGAGATAAAGAACTGCTGACACCACTTTGTGCTTTATTAAATTCGGCTAATTTTTCAGGAGTAATGTTTGTTGGGTCAATAGTGGTTTGAGTTGCTTTAGCACGAGCTTCAATAACTGCTGTTAAAGTACTTTTTTCAAAGTCGGCAGCGCCTTTTACCGTATTTACTAAATTACCAATTAGATCATTTCTTCTTTGATATGCTGTTTGTACATCACCCCAGGATTGTTCAACTGTTTGTCCTAAAGTAACTGCGGTATTGTTAATTCCTTTAAACCAGCTGTATAGTCCAAAAATTACAACTGCACCGATAATCCAAGGCAAAAATCTTTTCATTTTATTTAATTTTAAAGTTTAGTATTTAATTTTAATTGTTTGTTTTAATTATAATTGATTTTTAATATTTGTCAACTGCGTTCTTATAGTTTCTAATTTGCTAATGATTTCAAATTTGTCCAAAGTTTTCTTTTGGCCTTCTTTCAAATGGGTTTTTGCGCCTTCAAGAGTAAATCCTCTTTCTTTCACTAAATGAAAAATCAATTTCAAGTTAGTGACATCTTCGGGAGTAAACATTCTGTTGCCTTTTGCATTCTTTTTGGGTTTCAGAATATCAAATTCTTTGTCCCAAAAGCGAATTAAGGAAGCGTTAACATCAAAAGCCTTGGCAACTTCGCCAATACTGTAATACCTTTTGTCTGGTGATAATTCTATATGCATTAGTCTAAGGATTGGTTTTCTTGATTTGCTAATTTAGTAATAACAACATATTCTGCTGCCGATATATTTCCGTAATAAAAATTCAATGGGTTAACTACTTCATTATTTTTGTGCACTTCATAATGCAAATGCGGTCCTTCAGATCTTCCTGTACTTCCAACATATCCAATGATATCGCCACGTTTGACTCTTTGTCCTGCTCTACAATTGTATTTGCTTAAATGTGCGTATAAAGTTTCATATCCAAAACCATGCCTAATTACAATGTGGTTTCCATAGCCCGATGCAGTATTGTCTGCTCGTTCTACCACTCCGTTTCCGGTAGCAAAAATAGGTGTTCCAGTTTTAGCAGCAAAGTCCATTCCTTCATGAAATTTTCTAGCTTTCGTAAATGGATCATTTCTATATCCGAAACCAGAAGCAATTTGCCTTAAATTTTCATTTCTTACGGGCTGTATGGCCGGAATAGCCGCTAATAAATTATTTTTTTCTTTCGCTAATTTTAAAATTTCATCTAATGATTTCGATTGAATAACCAATTCTTTAGAAATCACATCAACACGTTTAGAGGTATTTATAACCAAGTCAGAATTGTTGTAACCTTCTAATTCTTTATATCTATTTACACCGCCAAACCCTGCTTTTCGTTGCTCATTAGGAATAGCCGATGTGTTAAAATAAACCCTATATATGTTGTTGTCTCTCTCTTCAATATCTGCCAAAACTTCGTCTATTTGATTCATTCTTTTGTTTAAAATCTCGTAGCGAAGTTTATAATTTTCTATTTCTCTGGCTTGCAATTTATCTTTAGGCGTTTCAAAAAATGGCGTATTCAAAAGTACAACAAAACATAAGAAACCAAATAAAGCCGAAGCAAATAAAAATAAGGCCACGACACCAAATTTTGTAGATATTTTTGTTTTTATCTTCCTATAAGCCAAATTTTCGGAATCGAAATAATATTTTACTTTCGCCATATTTTAAAATACCCTATTTTTGCTCTTTAAAAAAAGTTAGTAGAACAAATTTAATAAATGTTTCATCTGTTCTGATATTTTTTTAACAATATATTAAAGTTGATAGAGTTAATTGTTGTATTGTCAATTAATTATTCATTAGCAAACTAAAATACATTACAACCTTTAAAAATGAAATCACAAGACATTCGTAAATCTTATCTCAATTTTTTTGAATCTAAAGAACATTTAATTGTTCCTTCTGCACCAATCGTTCTAAAAGACGATCCCACCTTGATGTTCAACAACTCAGGTATGGCCCAATTCAAAGAATATTTTTTAGGAAATGGAACTCCAAAAAGCAAGCGAATAGCCGATACGCAAAAATGTCTTCGTGTTTCAGGAAAGCATAACGATTTAGAAGACGTGGGCTTCGATACGTATCATCACACTATGTTCGAAATGCTTGGAAACTGGTCATTTGGTGATTATTTTAAAAAAGAAGCTTTGGCTTGGGCTTGGGAATTTTTAACTGAAGTTTTAAAGTTAGACAAAGACCGTTTGTACGTTTCTGTTTTTGAAGGAAATCCTTCCGAAAATGTGCCGTTTGATCAGGAAGCTTTTGATATTTGGAAACAATACGTTCCAGAGGATAGAATTATTTTAGGAAATAAAAAAGACAATTTTTGGGAAATGGGCGATCAAGGTCCTTGTGGTCCGTGTTCCGAAATTCATATTGATCTGAGAACGGATGCTGAAAGAGCAGTGGTTTCAGGACGAAGTTTAGTTAATGCTGATCATCCGCAAGTGGTTGAAATTTGGAATAATGTATTCATGGAATTCAATCGAAAAGCCGATGGTTCCTTAGAAAAATTACCAGCACAACACGTAGATACCGGGATGGGATTTGAGCGTTTGTGTATGGCTTTACAAGGAAAAACTTCCAATTACGATACTGATGTTTTTACACCATTAATTGAAAAAGTCGAGCAAATTACAGGTTTAAAGTACACTTCCAATGAAGTAAAAAATACAACTGAGGAGCAAAATAAAACCAACATTGCCATTCGTGTTATTGTTGACCACGTTCGTGCCGTTGCTTTTGCTATTGCCGACGGACAATTGCCATCTAACACTGGTGCAGGTTATGTAATTCGAAGAATTTTACGTCGCGCTATTCGTTACGGATTTACTTTTTTGAATACCAAAGAACCTTTTATTAATAAATTGGTAGAAGTTTTGGCGAATCAAATGGGCGAGTTTTTCCCAGAAATCAAATCGCAACAACAATTGGTTACCAATGTCATTCGGGAAGAAGAGGCTTCGTTTTTAAGAACTTTAGATCAAGGACTACAATTATTAGACAAAGTGGTTGCTGAAACTTCAGGAAAAGAGATTTCAGGAGCAAAAGTTTTTGAATTGTACGATACTTTCGGATTTCCAATTGACTTAACGTCATTGATTTTAAGAGAAAAAGGATATGAATTAGATGAAGCAGGATTTACAGCTGCTATGCAAGAACAAAAAAACCGTTCCCGTGCTGCATCTGAAGTTTCAACTGAAGATTGGAATGTAATTATTCCAGGAAATATAGAAACATTTGTAGGGTATGATAAAACCGAAAACGAAGTAAAAATTACTAGAATCCGTAAAGTTGATTCTAAAAAAGACGGAATTCTATACCAAATAGTTTTAGATAATACGCCGTTTTATCCCGAAGGCGGTGGTCAAGTTGGCGATAAAGGAAAATTATTTTCTCCGAATGAAACTATTGATATTTTAGACACAAAAAAAGAGAATAACTTAATTTTACATTTTGCAAAACAACTGCCTGAGAATCTAAATGCCAGTTTTATTGCTAAAGTAAATACCAATTTAAGAACATCAACATCAAAAAATCACTCTGCGACTCACCTAATGCATTTAGCATTACGTAACATTTTAGGAACACATGTGGAACAAAAAGGGAGTTTGGTAAATCCGAATTACTTGCGTTTTGACTTTTCACATTTCAGTAAAGTATTTGATGAAGAATTACGTAAAGTAGAAGCAAGTGTCAATGCCCAAATCGAAGCACAATTGCAATTAATAGAGTACAGAAATATTCCAATTCAACAAGCTTTAGATAAAGGTGCAATGGCGTTGTTTGGAGAAAAATATGGAGATAATGTCCGCATGATTGAGTTTGGTGAAAGTAAAGAACTTTGCGGAGGTATTCATGTTAAAAATACGGCTGAGATCTGGCATTTCAAAATTATTTCAGAAGGAGCGGTTGCAGCAGGAATTCGAAGAATTGAAGCCATTACGGGTAATGCAGTACAGCAATTCTTTATCAATCAAGAAAATTCTCTAGCCGAGATAAAAGAAGCGTTAAAAAATCCGCAAGACATTTTAAAATCGGTTACTAGTTTACAAGACGATAATGCCAAATTGAAAAAACAAATTGAGCAATTATTGAAAGAAAAAATTGATGGATTGAAAAATAATTTAATTTCAGATTTTCAAGAAATAAACGGAATTGACTTTTTAGCTAAACAAGTAAATTTGTCTATGAGTTCGACTAAAGATTTAACGCAATTATTAGGAAACGCAAAACCAAATTCATTCGTAGTTTTAGCTTCAATAGAAGATGGATTGCCTAATATTCATTGTTATATTTCAAAAGAATTAGTTGCTGCAAAAGGGTTGAACGCCAATGTGGTAATCAAAGAATTAGGACAATATATTGACGGTAATGGGGGCGGACAACCTTTCTTCGCTTCTGGAAAAGGAAAAAACGTAAACGGAATTGCAGCAGCTTTGGAAAAAGGTGTTGAGTTTGTGAAGTAAAATAAAGTTATGTACGAAATTAAAAAATTTCAGAAAAAGGATATATCAAATTAATTTAATATTTCTTTGAATTAAAAAATCCGTTTCAATAATTTTTCGAAACGGATTTTTTTGTTTTATTTCTTATTAATCAATTTTTTAGTGACAATAGAATCATCATCTAATTTAATTTTGGCTAAATAAATCCCTTCAGCAAAAAGAAAATCATCTTCAAATTGTTTAAGTGATTCTTTATGAGTATTCGTTTTAATTAATTTTCCTGTCAAATCAAAAATTGAAATACTTATAATATTTGAATTCGCTTGAATTACAATTTTTTGATTTTTAATAGAAGCATTTACAACTGTTTTTGCATTTTGATTTGTAATACCTAATGTTGAATTAGTATAACGTAAAATAAAACGATTATTAAATGTTCCAATCTCAGAAGTAAATTCATAAGGATTTTGTTTCAAATCATGTATAATATTAAAATCTTTGTCTTCAAGATATACATCTTGATTTCTTGTAAAAACACCATCAACATGATCTATAGCTATAGTTTGATTTCCGGCAGAGCCGGTTTTATACCCTAGACTTATACTATCATTTTCGTCAAATGGCAAAGCTCTTCCTTGAATATTTAATAATTTTTTATCGAGAATAGAATATAAATCAGTTTTAGAATTTGAAATAGTCATTCCATCAAAACTTCTATCTTCTTCATTAGTTGCTCCATCGATATATCCTACTAAAGTTTGACGGAAATCATTACTATTTGAAATATTCAGCCAAATCCTATGGCTTTCCTCTTTTTCTGAAACAGTATTGTTTTTAGATTGACGATAAAAAGCATTGTTGAAATTTACTGAACGCATATGATTTTTAAAAACTATAGGGCCGTCAGCTATCATTTGCACCATAAATCCCTGACCTGAAGCAATTTTTCCATTAAATGACAAACCTGGAGGTGGTAATCCAATGGTACCACCCGTTTTATTCCAAGTCACATAATCACCTACATTTTAGGGGCCAGTTCCTGAATAAACCGTTGTTGACGTCCATAAATATAAGGTTCCGCCTACATAAAGATTATTAGCTGGGTCGTCTAAAAATAATGTAGCATCAATAGCGCAAGGATAAGGATTTGCTAGTAATTTAGAATTTCCGAATGCAGTTGTAACTCCTCCATCATAAGTTGTTCCATTGGTTGTAATTAAACCGTTATTAGGAACTCCAGTATAGGTAAAATCAATTGTTGTTGGGCTAACGTTATATGGTGCAATGTTTTTAACTCTGGTTATAAAACCATCGCCAGCAGTAGTTGTTGTTAATGGAGTCCAAACCCCAGTAATGGTTTTGTTGGTTACATATTTGTACTTCAAGTCATAATCTAACGGGATTTGGCTGATAATATTTCCAGCCACAGGAGATCCATGATATACATAATCCCAACGATACATTGGTCTAGAAGTTCGTTTTACTTTAATATCACCTGAATTAATTGCGTTGTCGTTTATTTGAATTAAACTCGCACTATCTTTTAGGTCAAGTATTCCCCCAGTTTTAACGACAACTTCATCAGTTATTGATAAATTATTATCTGTATTTACTGTTAAAAGTCCTCCGCTTTTTACGGTAATATTTTTCCCAAAAGCATTATAATTTGTTCCTGAAATAATAGGGTCAATGGCAGTATCTGGAATAACAATACAGTTACTAGAAGTAGGTTTTCCAATTGGTTTCCAGTTGTTGTTATCGTCCCAAACAGAACTTCCGCCTTGCCAAACTTTAGAATCATTAGTCACAGTTATAACTTGCGATTTTGTACAGCCATTATCTAATATTGCATTTACTGTGAAATTAAAACTTCCAACTTCTAATTGTGCAAGTGTAGGTTTAACATATATGGTTGATGCAATATTATTAGAATCATAAGCAATAGTACAAGCTGCATCAGTATAAGCTGGGATGGTTGTTGTCCAGTTGAAATCAACATTTGGTCGGTTGCCAAATAATACAATATCATCTATTGCAATACCGTCACACCAATTGTTATTGTAATATCTTACTCTAACTTTAAATTGGCTAACGCCAACATAAGAGGATAAATCGTAAGTTAGAGTTTCAAATCGTGTTCCAATCCCAACATCTTCCGTGAATCGTTTTATCTCTATCCAATTTGTACCATTATTATTAGAAACATCAATAGTAATGAATTCTTCTGCCGGAAAGTCACCGTCTTTAAAATATCTAGAATAATACAATCGTAGACTTAAACTTAAGTTCGTGAAGTTTAATGTGCTTACCGTTGAAGAAGCTATTTGATTGTGAACGAAAGGTATTGCATTTGCAAAATCAGAAGTTGCCATTACAAATTTATCACCATTTATTCCTGATGAAATAGCTGGATACCATGTATTTACTCCTGAAATGGCAGTAGGGATGTAAGTACTTGTTCTATTTTGCCAAGCAGTATCGGCATCGCGAACACTAGAAGTAATATTAGTGTTCGTAAAGGTGCCTAATCCGCTATTAAACTTTTCATTAATTAAATAAACTTCTTCCAAATCTCCAGTTGCAGATAATTGAACTCCTACATCTTCTCCGCATGAAATTGGGTTTGTTGGCGCAAAAGAAACATTGGGTACAGGATTGACAAATGCATTAATAGGAGTTCTAACTAAAGATTCACAACCATTGAAAGCCGATACAAAATAGGTAGTTGTAGCATTTAGAGATGGAGAAGTCCATGTTCCGTTTGATGTTGTGCCAACAAGCGTTGACCCCGTTGGTGTAGAATACCATCTAAATTGGCTAACTGCTGGCACAACTATTGAGCTTGTAGCATTGAGAACTACAGTGCCGCTTCCACAAGTTCTACCATCAGTGATGCTAGAAATTTGAGCATTGCAACTTGCAACAACTGTAAATAAATAATCTTCGGTCTCTCCTCCATTGTTAATGTTGCCACAAGAGGTAAATGAAGAAGATCCTCCAGCACTTGCATCAACTCTGATACGAATTTTATAACTTCCTAAGGCTTGCCCTGCGGGTATTACAAATCCAAAAGTGGTTGAGGCTGTTGCTATACTTCCTGAATCATAAACTAATTCTTTTGTTGGTAAAGTGTCATTAAAATCACCATCTTTATTCCAATCTACCCAAGCTTTAGTAAAAGAAGAGAAAAGAGCCTGAATAGAAACATTTACACCTTCACCTTGAGATTGACTAGATATATTTGTCAAACCAGTATAATCCTGATAACCCAAAGGGCTTGATGAGAAAGTTGAAAAATTAGAAACATCGTTCAATGTTCCAATAAAATTTACTTCAGATAAATAGTTGTCATCTTCTCTTCCATTTGTGACTGATGCACTGCAATAATTGGATGCAATAGTACTCACATTCCCAATCAACGGGTTCACAAGATTGTATTTTGTTCCGCCAGTACATATCGAGTTATAAGAGAAAATAAAGAAAAAATAATTAGTTGATGTAGATAATGACGATGCAATAAACGTAGTGTTAGAATCAATATCTATAACCGTGCCTCCGGTTATTGCACTTCCAATTGTATAATTTGTTCCATTTGTAGGTGAAGGTGTCGTTCCTGTTGTGTTTATAACTACTAAATAATTATTTGGCACAGGTGATGCTGCGGTAAAACTTCCAGAAATAGTTGTCCCAGTCGAACTTAAAATCAGAGAGGTTGGCTGAGTAGTTGGAGCAACACATATTACAGAATCTGCTATTGTTACAGTATAATCTTCCGTTTCGCCAAAAGATCCTGTCATAGTACAAGACATACTTGAAGTTAAGTTAATTTGACGACCATAACGAACTCTCATTCTTGTTGTTCCTAACGTTGCTCCGGCAGGGATCGCAATTGCGATGGTGTTGGTAGAGTTCGCAATAATATTATTACCTACTAAAAAATACTCTCCGGCATCTATAAAATCACCATCTTGGTTAAAATCAAACCATACTGCTGCTCCATGTTTTTTGTTCCCTGTCCCTGTTCCAATATTCAAATTAAAAGTATTACCTCTAATTAATGTTGTAGTTTGACTTCCTGTTGCTGAATAATTAATATATCCACCAGGAGAACATGTACTACTATTATTAAGTGTATTTATAGTTACATTTCCAATGTAGTCGCCATTTGTATTGCAATCTAAACTTCCTGTCGGAATACAATAACTTGTTGATAATGTGATGGTAGAACCATTCAAAGGGGTTGTTGCGAGGTATAAAGGCAAACCAGTGCATAAAGAATTGTAGGAAAATACAAAAATGTAATAAGTTGTAGAAACTGTCAATCCATTTGCTACAAAGTTTGTGTTAGAATCAATATCTACTACTGTGCCTCCAGTTATAGGACTCCCTATTGTATAAGTAAATCCGTTTGTAGGAGTAGGGGTTATTCCAGTAGTATTAATAACTACTAAATAATTATTTGGTGTTGGCAAAGCAGCGGTGAAACTTCCTGCTAAAGACGTTCCACTAGGAGATGTTACCAATGCAGTCGCTTGAGCAGTAGGAGTCGTACATGCAAGTGGTGCAACAATATTGACTGTATAATCTTCAATCTGACCATATGTTATAGTACCACATGCGGGAGCATATCCGGTTAATAGTCTATTGATAACCCTCATTCTTGTTGTTCCAATGGTTGCTGAAATAGGAACATTTATTGTTGTAGTAAAAGCGTTAGTTGCGGTATTATTGCTACCTAATTGTGTTTCTTCACCAGTTTCAAATGTGCCATTGTTGTTCCAGTCGAACCAAACACTGGTGTAGTGAGTATTACCATTTAACCCAATTATTGTAACCGTTATAGTATAACTAGTTCCAGCAGTAAGATTTGTTGAAATTGAAGTAAAATTTTCATATCCAGCAGTACCAACCACTGCATTATTTATAGTGTTAAGACTTACAGAAGAAATAGCGTAAACATTGCTTGCTGCTACAGTACAATAAGTCCAACAACCAGCACCAATAGGAGAGGTAATAACAACATCATCAAAAGTACTTCCACATCTTCCATTATCGATAGTCCAACGTAATGTTGCGGTACTTCCAATTGGTAATCCCGTAATTGTTGAGGTTGGGGAATTTGGAGAAGTTATTGTTGCAGTTCCTGATATATAAGAGTCCAAGTTCCAGTTCCGAATGCCGGAGTGTTTCCAGCTAAAGTAGCAGTAGTTGCACAAGCTGTTAAGCTTTGATTTGATCCCGCATCTGCAATCGTATTTACAGGGCAGGGAAACGTTATTCTTATAAAACCGCCAGCACCGAATCCGCCAACTTTATTTTTATTTCCACCACCACCAGCACCACCATAATTTACGCCAGGGCATCCTTCGCCACCCCCACATCCGCCCCCATTACCTCCTGTTCCTGTACCACCAGTTCCAGACGCTCCTCCTGTAGTACTTGTGGCACTAATTCCATTTATCGAAGTTCCAGCACTACCTCCGCCACCTCCACCACTCGATGTAGTTCCAATAAAACCATTTCCTCCATTAAAAGTTCCGTTTCCGCCAATTCCAGCTGTAGGAGCAGTTGCAGAAGTCTGTGTTTGACCGCCACTACCACCATTTGCAGTTAATAATGTGGAAGCTCCAAGCATAAATGTAGAATTTTCCCCAGCACCTCCATTAGCAGTAGTTGATCCCGCAATTCCACCATTACCTATGGTAACTGTATAAGATTGTCCTGGCATCACGGTTAACGAGGTTATTCTTTGATAAGCACCACCACCACCTCCAGCACCTCTATAATTGTTTGTGTTTGCTGCACCACCCCCGCCTCCACCGGCACCCCAGGCTTCAACTTGAATTGAAGTTACACCTTGAGGGCAAACCCAAGTTCCTGAAGAAGTAAATGTTGAGGGAGATTGGGCATATAATGAGAATCCAAATAAATTAGATAGAAAAGCAATCAAAATTATTTGATATTGTAAAATTGATTTTATATTATTTATCAATACGCTATCGAAATAAATATAGATTTTTTTCATAATTTCTCTGTTATGTTTTAGACTTACAAAAATATTTAAATAAAAGCCTACGGAATCTTTTATTAGATGACAAACCATAAAAATCGTTGAAATACATTTTGTTAAAAATATAATTAGCAATCATGGTGTAAAGGCTTACAAATCTTCTAATTATGTTTAATTGAATATATCGATTTCGTAATTTTTTATATAATAAATAGTAGTTTTTTTGATTCATTTATATTGAATAAGTAAAATCAATCTTTAATTTACTACTTTTGAATTTCAATTTTTTAGAATGAAATATTTAATCCTAAACTTGTTTTTATTTCCACTATTGGTTGTGGCTCAAACTAATTTTGATAAAGCAGAAAAGTACTATGAGAAAGGACAAATTTCTCAAGCAAGGGTTCTTTTTGAAAATATTGTTAAAGAAAATCCAAATCACCTAAAAGCCTTAGAGTATTTAGGGGATATTCAAGGAACTTTGAAAAATTGGGACAAGACAATTTTTTTTTACGAAAAAATAAAAAATCTAAAGCCGAATGTAGCTAACTATCATTATAAATACGGTGGCGCATTAGGAATGAAAGCTAAAGAAAGTAATAAGTTTAAAGCATTAGCAATGATTGGCGATGTAAAAGCATCTTTCGAAAAAGCTATAGAGTTAAATCCTAAGCACATTGAAGCACGATGGGCATTGATAGAATTGTATTTGCAATTGCCAGGAATTGTTGGAGGGAGCGAAGCAAAAGCAAAACGGTATTCAAATGAGTTGGCAGTAATATCACCTGTAGATGGTTATCTTTCTAAAGGCTATATATCAGAATATTTTGGAAGGTATCAAGAAGCCATAATGCAATATAAATTAGCCATAGAAATAGGGAAATCTAAAGTTTGTTACGAAAAATTAGCCAATTTATATAAAAATAAAATGAACCAACCTGAAAAAGCAAAACAAGTTTTAGACGAGTTTGAGAAATTGAAAGGGTGATTTATTTGTAATTTGATAGACATAAAATAGAAAAAAATAATGCGTACACATTTTATAGCCATTGGCGGAGCAGCCATGCACAATTTAGCTTTAGCGTTACATCAAAAAGGGTATCAAGTTACAGGTAGTGATGATGCTATTTTTGAACCATCAAAATCACGGTTAGATAAAAAAGGGTTGTTGCCACAAGAAATGGGCTGGTTTCCAGAAAAAATCACTAAAAATATAGATGCAATAATTCTAGGAATGCATGCTAAAGCCGATAACCCTGAATTATTAAAAGCGCAAGAGTTAGGTCTAAAAATTTATTCGTATCCAG
>CANGUZ010000031.1 GCA_947457255.1 Flavobacteriaceae bacterium | reverse complement strand
TAGTGACACCTTAAAAGACACCTAAACTTTGAGATTTAATGAATAATTTGATATAGCCCTAAAAGAAAAAACCCACTAAATTGTTGAATTTAGTGGGTTTTAGTACCGTTTGCTTTTCAGCTAGCGGAGAAAGAGGGATTCGAACCCCCGGACCTGTTACAGTCAACAGTTTTCAAGACTGCCGCATTCGACCGCTCTGCCATTTCTCCAATACAAACATCAATTTCTCAATGCGGTTGCAAATATAGGAACCTTTTTTCGTTTTGCAAAAACTATTTTTATAAAAATGAACTTATTTTTAGTAGTAACAAATTAAGCGTTTCATTATCTATAGGTTACACGAATCAAAAGTAGCTTATTATAATTAGTAAGTCACATATTCTGTGATTTCAAGCCCATATCCAATCATTCCAACTCTTTTAGTATGGGTTGCATTAGAAACTAATCGTATTTTAGAAATATCAATATCATGTAAAATTTGAGCTCCAATACCATAGTCTTTGCTATCAATTACAATTTTTGGTGCTTTCAAAACACCTTCCGATTGTAATGTTTTAAGTTCTGAAATCCTACTTAGTAGATTTACTGACTGCATGTCTTGGTTAATAAATATTACAGCTCCCTGTCCTTGTTCATTAATAATTTTGAACATATCGTCTAACTGTTCTTCTACATTATTAGTTAGCGTACCTAGCAAATCATTATTTACTTGTGTCGAATGGATTCTTGTTAAAACCGGTTCTCCTAAATTCCAAGTGCCTTTTGTTAAGGCAATATGAATTTGTTTGTTGGTGGTTTGTTCGTAAGCTCTTAATCTAAAAACGCCAAATCGAGTTGTTACATCAAAATCTTCTTTCTTTACAATCAAAGAATCATGTTGCATTCTGTAGGCTACTAAATCTTCTATAGAGACTATTTTTAAATTAAACTTTTTAGCAACCGCTACCAATTGAGGCAATCGGGCCATAGTTCCGTCCTCATTCATAATTTCAACAATAACGCCAGCCGATTTAAAGCCTGCGAGTCTCGCAAAATCAATGGCTGCCTCTGTATGCCCCGTTCTTCTAAGTACCCCTCCTTGTTTGGCTACAAGCGGGAAAATATGTCCAGGACGCGCTAAATGATAGGGTTTTGTATCAGAATCAATTAATGAAAGTATCGTTTTGGCTCTGTCGGATGCCGAGATGCCTGTTGTAACTCCATTTCCTTTCAAATCTACTGATACGGTAAAAGCAGTTTCCATGTGATCGGTATTGTTCGAAACCATAGGACGTAACTCTAATTCTTTGCAACGACTTTCTGTTAATGGGGCACAAATTAAACCTCTACCATGGGTTGCCATAAAATTAATCATCTCTGGCGTTACTTTTTCAGCGGCAGCCAAGAAATCGCCTTCGTTTTCTCGGTCTTCATCATCTACTACAATTATTATTTTACCTTGACGAATATCTTCAATGGCTTCTTCAATTGTATTCAGAATTAATTGTTCAGTTTGCATTTTGGGCTATTGATTTTGTGAAGGAAATATTTTTTTAAATAATTTTTGAAAAGGCAGAAGCACTACATCCATATTTATAAAACCGATATCATTGGTTGCTCTATAGGTTAATAAACACGCAAAAGGGGTTAAAATAAAAGTGGCCATCCAACACCCTAAAAATGGCGTGAGTCCATCTTCTTGAGCTATTTTCTTTCCAAAGGTATTAACGAAGTGATAAATAATAAAGATTAACACCGCAAAAACAATTGGAAGTCCCAATCCTCCTTTTCTTATAATTGCACCCAATGGGGCCCCTATAAAAAACATTAAAATACAGGCAAATGCAATTACAAACTTGTCGTAAAAAGCAATCCAATGACTGTTAATTACTTTTGCTTTTGATTCGAGTTCTTGTTCTGTAGAATCGATCATATAATTGGTATTGATAATAGAGTTATTGGCTATTTCTAATATTGCCGATTGAACCTGCGGAGTAAAATTAGAAATTAAATCGGGATTCTTTACTTTACTAGTAGCAATGCTATCATTTAGAGCTTTGCTTGAATTAAGAAAACCTTGATTTACTGTTCTTTGATACGAATTATCTACAAACGAAATAATATCTTTCTTTCGGTTGTTTTCCAGTGAATCGATGGTGTACTTTAATTCACTTAAATTAAGCATCGAATTGGTATTGGATATCGTATAATCTTCGCTATTGGTGTTGTTTAATTTTGATAAATCGATAAAGATGATGTATTTTTTGAAAGAACTTTTTGCAAAAGGAATTTTATTTCGTTCTTCGTATTTTTTAGGAACAATGTCTTCATAATAATAGCCATCATTGAGTACTAACTTTAAAATATTAGATTTTTCGTTACTAATAAGTTCTCCGTTTTTGGCTTTAATTACGTTTTTGCTACCGTCAAAATTGTTCGATTTTTTGTGAATGGTTATTCCAGTAAGAAAATTACCATTCTCCCCTGATTTTTTATCGACTTTAATATTGTAGCTTCCTACATCACTAAATTGTCCTTCAGCTATTGCCATTGCAGGTTTCATTTGTGCGATGTCTTTCCTGAAATTAATAAATTTAAATTCAGCATACGGAATTACATTGTTAGCAAATATAAACGCACCAAAACTTAGAATTAGAATGAAAAAAGTTAAAAACTTCATTGTTCTTTGCAGTGAAATACCAGCCGATTTCATGGCGGCAAATTCATAATTCTCAGCAAAATCGCCAAATGACATTATAGAAGCCAATAGAACCGAAAGGGGTAATACTAGCGGAATAATCCTTGGCATGGCAAACATTAAGAATTTGATTACCAAAATAAAGTCTAAATCTTTACCCGCAAGTTCAGAAATAAACAGCCAAACTGTTTGGAGAATAAATATAAAAAAAAGGATTACAAATACAGAAGTAAATGTAATCACAAATGTTTTTAGAATGTATTTATCTAGTATTTTCACTTAAAACTAATCTAACTTATTGATGTAGTATTTTGGGTATTTACTCGCCTCAAAGGTAAATTGATTTTTTGACAAAGGTTGATTGGTTTTGAAAGAATTTACAGTTAAAATGGTTTTGGTTCCATTTTTCCCCACTTCAATTACATTGTAAATGTTTTTGGTTTGATTATCGATTCCTAAAAGAATTTCTTTTCTGGCATCTTTAGCATTTATTGGTATTAACTTAATGTATTGAATTTTTCTGCCTTTTACATCCTGCAAAATATCCCAAACATATTTGTAACCTGAGTTAAAAAAAGTCAACATTTTAGAAGGTGTTATAGAACTATCGTCTTTTTCATTAAATTTTGTGATGTTAATTTCTTCGTCTTCAGGATTAATGGTATACGTCTTTTTTCCATCAAAAAGCTTCGTAACACCCATTAAATTCAAAACAAACAAATTGCCTTTCATGGTAACATTGCCTTTGCTTTCTTGATTGATGTTTTCCTTGCTATTATTTAAAGTGTATTTAAAATCAATCACTATGTTTTCATACGTTTTGATTTTTGCAGTTACCTGGTCTAAAAGATTTTTGGCTTTTTTATCTTGCGCTTGAATGGAATAACTAAAAAGAAGTAATGCAAATACAGCTAAACATTTTTTCATGTTATGAATTATTTTGTTCATTGTTAAAAAACTGATCTAGAGCATTCATGTCTAAAATGTTTACGCTTCTTGCCTTACTTCCTTCAAAAGGACCAACAATTCCAGCGGCTTCTAACTGATCAATTAATCTTCCCGCTCTGTTGTAGCCCAACTTTAATTTTCGTTGCAGTAATGAAGCTGAACCTTGCTGAGAAGTTACAATTATTTCTGCTGCTTCTCTAAACATAGAATCTCTTTCAGAAATATCTATATCAAGATTAATGCCACTTTCTTCTCCAATAAATTCAGGAAGTAAATAAGCGTCTGGATAAGCTTTTTGAGAGCCTATAAATTCAGTAATTTTTTCTACCTCTGGAGTATCTATAAAGGCGCATTGTACCCTAACGACATCATTTCCGTTGGTGTACAACATATCTCCACGGCCTATAAGCTGATCTGCACCTTGCGTATCTAATATAGTTCTGGAATCAATTTTCGACGTTACTCTAAAAGCGATTCTAGCAGGGAAATTGGCTTTTATTAAACCCGTAATTACGTTTACAGAAGGTCTTTGTGTCGCTATAATTAAATGAATTCCGATAGCACGAGCCAATTGCGCTAATCTCGCAATGGGAACTTCTACTTCTTTTCCGGCAGTCATTATCAAATCGGCAAACTCATCTACAACTAAAACAATATAAGGTAAAAAACGGTGACCGTTTTCAGGATTTAGCTTACGGGATTTAAACTTTTCGTTGTACTCTTTTATATTTCTAACCATTGCATCTTTCAATAAAGAGTATCGGTTGTCCATTTCAACACAAAGAGAGTTTAAAGTATTGACTACTTTTGCATTATCAGTAATGATTGCATCACCCGAATCTGGTAGTTTGGCAAGGTAATGTCTTTCAATTTTGTTAAATAGAGTCAGCTCCACTTTTTTAGGGTCTACCAATACAAATTTTACTTCTGCAGGGTGCTTTTTGTATAGTAAAGAAGTTAAAACCGCATTCAAACCAACCGATTTTCCTTGACCAGTAGCTCCAGCCATCAACAAGTGAGGCATTTTAGCCAAATCGACCACAAAAGTTTCGTTAGAAATGGTTTTTCCTAAGGCTATTGGCAATTCCATTTCGGCTTCCTGAAATTTGGCTGAACCTATAACACTTTTCATCGAAACCATGGTAGGGTTTTTATTGGGAACTTCAATACCAATGGTTCCTTTTCCGGGAATAGGAGCAATGATACGAATTCCTAATGCCGCTAGCGATAAGGCGATATCATCTTCTAAACTTTTAATTTTAGAAATCCGAATTCCAGCTTCTGGGACAATCTCATATAATGTAACAGATGGTCCTACAGTTGCTTTAATTTGTGCAATTTCTATTTTATAATTGCGAAGTGTTTCTACAATCTTATTTTTGTTTTCTTCTAATTCTTCCTGATTAATTGTAATTCCTCCTGTAGAATATTCTTTTAACAAATCTAAAGTAGGAAACTTATAATTGGATAAATCTAAAGTTGGGTCAAACAATCCAAAATCGGCTACTAAACGAGAAGCTAAATTCTCTTCAATAATGTCTTCTTCTTTTGATTTTTCAATTACAAAAGCTTCATCATTGGTATGTATGAGTTCCGGAGTAGGAGCAACACTCTGTTTGATAGACGGTTCTAATTGTATCTCGGAAGCGTGTTGTATCGTTGGTTTTAAACTTTCTTTGTTGATTTCAAATTTCGAAATGGGTTTTAATTCGGGTTCTTCTATTTCCTCATCCTCATCCTCCTCATTTACAGCAAATTCTTCAAGATTATAGTCATTAGAAATAATAGGGGTTTTTGAAGTTTTAAGGTCGTCAGAAATCTCTTTTGAACTTCTTTCAAAGAAAGATTTAATGGCATCTGGCGATACCCTTATCTTGTAAATTAAATAGATGATTATTCCAAAAGATAAAACCAGTAAAGTACCCGTTTTTCCTAAATAAGTTTGAGAGAGTAGGTTTATTTCATAGCCAATTGTACCCCCTAATTCTGGCAAATTACTAAAGCAGAAACTACATAAAACCGAAAGGATTATCATTACAAATAAATCCCAAAACCAAATATTTTTTAGTTTCAGTAAGGAAATATCTAGTGCTAGGAATGCTCCTGTAAGAAAAAATAATTTTACAAATAAAAAGGAAGCCAATCCAAACCCTCTGTAAATAAAGAAGTCAGCAATAATTGCACCAAATTTTCCTAACCAATTGTTTACCGTTTCATTTTTGTTACCTATTTCTAAAACAGCACTTTGATCTTCTTGACCATGAATATAAAATGAAATAAATGCAACTAGTAAAGCAATAGAAAAAAGCATTAGCAAACTCCCAAAAAGCATTTTTTGTTGTCGCGTTATTTTCCAGCTTTTTTTCTGCTCGCTAGTATTGTCTATTTTTTTATCAGTGGTTGTCTTGGTTGTTTTTGCCATACTTATTAAAATAGAAAACTAAAATTTTATTTCTTTATAGAAATTTTGGTACATATATAATTAAGCCAACAGCTATAGCCGTCATAGCGGCAAAGAATACTGCTCCTGCGGCAATGTCTTTTATAAAACCTATTTTCTCATGAAACTCAGGGTGAATAAAATCGGCTACTTTTTCAACAGCGGTGTTTAATCCTTCAATACCAAGAACCAAACCAATAGCAAGCGTTTGAATGAGCCACTCTTCATGCGAAATATGAAAATAAAAGCCAGCAAATACCATTAAAATGCCAATAAAAGTTTGCACCATTACGCTATGTTCAGTCGTAACTAGCTTTATAGCACCTTTAAGAGCAAATCCCACGCTTTTAAATCTTCCGGTAAAAAAAGAATTGTCTTTTTGAAATTCCATTCTTTATTATAGAGCAGCTAATGCTTTTTCGTAATTAGGTTCATCTGCAATTTCAGGAACTTGTTCGGTATATTTTACGATTCCGTTTTCGTCTAAAACAATTACTACTCTTGAATGCAAACCTGCTAAAACACTGTCAACTATTTCTAAACCGTAGTCTTTACCAAATTGACCGGTATTAAAATCTGACAAGTTAATTACATTTTCTAATCCTTCTGCACCACAAAAACGTTTTTGGGCAAAAGGTAAATCTCTTGAAATACATAATACTTTAGTGTTTTCTAGAGTACTTGCTTTCGCATTAAACGATCTTACAGATGTAGCACAAGTTCCAGTATCAATACTTGGAAATATGTTTAAAACTAACTTAGTTCCAGCAAAATCTGCTAAAGTTGCTATAGATAAATCATTTTTTACTAATTTAAAATCAGTTGCTTTTGTGCCTACTTGTGGTAAAGAACCATTTGTGTTTATAGGATTTCCTCCTAATGTTATTGATGCCATTTTTGTATATTTTATTAATCCCCAAAAATAGGAAATTATTTCGGATTTGGTAATAACAACTTATTTATAAATTTAACATTAAAAATACAACTTATAATATTATTATATCGTAATATTGCAATATAATAATTATTAGAAAAATGGGAGCATCAAAAACAGAGTCTTTTTCAGAGGGACATAACGAAATGGCAAGTTTGTTTAAAGCACTTTCGCATCCTGCCAGAATAGCAATTGTTGATTATTTATTGAAAGTCGACACGTGTATTTGTGGTGATATTGTAAACGAATTGCCTTTGGCACAACCCACTATTTCTCAGCATTTGGCAGCACTGAAAAACGCCAACATCATTAAAGGAAGTATCGAAGGAACTGCTATTTGTTATTGCATCAATCCTGATACTATTGATAAAATAGAAAATCATTTTGGCATGATTCGCCATAAATTAAAGAACAAATGTTGTTAAGTAAATTCTAAATTCCAAAAGTCTTACTACTTAATACTCTCATCTTAATACTTCCACTATGAAACTATCAGAAATAAAAAATCAGCTAAAAAGTCTTTCTCAAATTGCTTTTCAATTGCCCAATGGCGAATGGGTTCCCCATCATTTTCACGTTACCGAAGTGGGAAAAATATCCAAAGATTTCATCGATTGTGGTGGTGTGGTTCGTAGAGAAGAGGTCGTTAATTTCCAACTTTGGGAAGCTAACGATTACAATCACAGATTGCACCCTGAAAAATTGCTTCATATAATTGAACTATCAGAAGAAAAACTTCAAATTCCAGATTTAGAAATAGAAGTCGAATATCAAATGGCACCAACTATAGGAAAATTCAGTTTGGATTTTGACGGTAAAAACTTCCAATTAAAATCAAAACTAACCGATTGCTTAGCCAAAGACAATTGTGGTATTCCACCAGAAAAATTAAAAGTCAAAATAGGCGAGTGGAAGCCAAAAGAAACTTCGTGTTGCACGCCTGAATCAGGTTGTTGTTAAAATTTAATCAAAAAGAAACAAATAAAAATCTAAAAAGTCTAAAATAATTTAAAATACACTTTGTGAGCTTTGTGCCTTCTCTGTGTCTTTGTGGTAAAAGAAATAATATGTTAGAAAATTTATCAAAAACAATTAAGTCTATTTCAGAAATTCCTGTTCCAAACGAACGAAAAGAAATTTTAAATCCATTGATTGATTATATTCAAGAAAAAGTAAAGTGTAACGAAGAAATTCGTCTCAATTTTATATGCACACACAATTCTCGAAGAAGTCATTTATCTCAAATTTGGGCACAAACAATGGCGTTTCATTTCGGAATTAAAAATGTGTTTTGTTATTCAGGCGGAACCGAAGCTACGGCTATGTTTCCAAAAGTTGCCGAGACGTTAACCAATCAGGGATTTCAAATTCAGAAAGTAAGCGAAGAGCAAAACCCAGTATATGCCGTAAAATTTGATGAGAATCAGCATCCGGTCATTTGTTTTTCAAAAGCCTATTTTCATGATTTCAATCCAAAAACTCATTTCGGAGCAATCATGACTTGTAATAATGCTGACAAAGGTTGCCCAATGGTTTTTGGTGCAGAATCAAGATTTCCAATAAAATATGACGACCCAAAAGCTTTTGACGGAACGGATTTAATGAATGAAAAATACGCAGAAAGAAGTTTACAAATTGCAAGTGAAATGTATTTTGTGTTTTCTCAAGTCAAATAAGTATCAATCGTAATATCAATGTCAATTATAATTTCAATAGACATACAAATCTTAATAAACTTAATATCTTAATGGTCTAAAAATGAAAAAGCGTCTCAACTTTCTCGACAGATTGCTAACACTTTGGATATTTCTTGCTATGGTAATTGGAGTTGGAATTGGTTATTTTATTCCGACCTCTGCTAGCTTTATCAATTCCTTCTCATCGGGTACTACAAATATTCCGTTAGCTATTGGCTTAATTTTAATGATGTATCCACCGTTAACCAAAATTGACTTTTCCAAAGTGCCACAAATGTTTGGCAAACCAAAACTGCTAACAGCTTCCTTTTTAATAACATGGATTGTTGGTCCATTTTTAATGTTTTTATTGGCGACTTTTTTCCTAAAAGACTATCCTGAATACATGACTGGTTTAATCATTATAGGAATTGCACCTTGTATTGCTATGGTTATTGTTTGGAACGAACTTGCCGAAGGAAACCGAGAATTAACAGCTGGCTTAATCGGAATTAATAGTTTATTGCAGGTTTTCTTTTTTAGTTTGTACGCCTATTTTTATTTGAAAATCATGTTGCCTTTATTTGGAATTAAAGGCCTAGAATTGAATATTACTATTACTGAAATTGCCAAGACTGTTGGTGTTTATTTAGGAATTCCTTTTGCTTTAGCTGTTACCAGTCGATTTTTAATTAAAAAGTTTATTAGTGAAAAATGGTTCAATCAAAAGTTCATTCCGTTTGTTTCTCCTATCACTTTAATTGCGTTACTTTTTACAATTGTAATAATGTTTAGTTTAAAAGGAGAAATGATTGTCGATTTACCATTAGATGTGCTTAGAATTGCACTTCCGTTAGTGATTTTCTTTGCAATTATGTTTTTCTTAATGTTTTTTGTTTCTAAACAAGTTGGAGCCAATTATCGTGATGCGGTTGCATTATCATTTACAGCCTCTGGGAACAATTTTGAATTAGCAATCGCTGTTTCTATAGGTGTTTTCGGAATCAATAGCGGACAAGCTTTCGCAGGTGTTATAGGACCTTTAGTAGAAGTTCCAGCATTGATACTATTAGTGAATGTAGCATTTTGGTTGAGAAAGAAATATTTTCATTAGGTTTTTACACAAATATTTTTTGAATAAAAGTTTAAATACTATATTTGTTTACTATGGTAAAATGCATCTCCATAATGTTTCTCTCAATTTACTTGTTCTCAGTGGTTCAAGTAAATGAATTATTGAAAATTCCTAACATGTTTGAACATTATCAAGAGCATCAAGAAAATGAACCTACGATTAGTCTATTGCAATTTATTTGCATTCATTATATGTACGGTGAAGTTTATGACGATGATTTTGAAAAAGATATGAAGTTGCCATTCAAATCACACAGCTCAAATTGCTTGTGCACGTTTATCTTTTGTCTTGTAAATCAAAACTTTAGTTTTACTACTAAATTCTTCTTTAAAGAGTTTAAGAAACAAAAGTTCACATACACTTTCTCATTTATCTCCAGTTATCTGTCTGCTATTTGGCAACCTCCCCAATTTGGTTAATTAGATTTTTTATTTCTTAAAGACAATTTCCAATACAATTTGTTTTGGAAGGAAGTTTGCATTTATAAATTTAATTTTAACGATATCATGCTAAATAAAATCATTGCATTTTCAATAAACAATAAGCTAATTATTGGATTATTCATGTTTGCTTTAGTTTCCTATGGGATATATGAAACCACCAAATTACCCATTGATGCTGTTCCAGATATTACAAACAATCAGGTTCAAGTAATAACTAGTGCTCCATCTTTTGGGGCAACTGATATTGAACGTTTAGTTACATTTCCTATTGAACAAGCCAATAATAACATTTCTGGGTTAAAAGAAATTAGAAGTTTTTCAAGATTTGGATTGTCATTAGTTACTATCGTTTTTGATGATGATACAGACATTTATTGGGCAAGACAACAAGTTATGGAGCGATTGCAAAAGGTGCAAACTCAAATCCCAAGTGGAATAGGGTCTCCTGAATTGGGACCCGTTTCTACTGGACTTGGGGAAATATATCAATACGTTGTTAGACCTAAAAAGGGGTACGAAGAAAAATACAATGAAACCGAATTACGAACGATTCAAGATTGGATTGTTCGCAGACAATTATTAGGCGTAAAAGGGGTTGCCGAAGTAAGTAGTTTTGGAGGAAAATTAAAGCAATATGAAATTGCAATACATACCAACAAATTACAGTCCTACGGATTAACCATCAGTGATGTATTTACAGCTGTTGAAAAAAACAATCAAAATACTGGGGGTTCATATATTGAAAAAGGAGCGACAACTCTTTTTATTAGGAGTGAAGGATTGATTGGTACTATTGAAGATATTCAAAACATTGCGATAAAAACTGAAGCTTCTGGAACACCTTTATTTATTAGGGATGTAGCTGATGTGCAATTAGGATATGCAACCCGATATGGAGCAATGACCTATAATGATCAAGGAGAAGTTTCGGGTGCTGTAGTTATGATGCTTAAAGGAGCAAACAGTAGCGATGTTATAAAAAATGTAAAAGAGCGTGTGGCTCAAATTCAAAAAACACTGCCTGAGGGTGTTGTAATAGAACCTTTCTTAGACCGGACTAAAATGGTGAATAACGCTATAGGAACAGTTGAAAAAAACTTACTTGAAGGTGCTTTAATTGTAATTTTTGTTTTGGTCATTTTCCTCGGTAATCTCAGAGCTGGTTTATTGGTTGCATCGGTAATTCCTTTAGCAATGTTGTTTGCAATTATTTTAATGAACACTTTTGGAGTAAGCGGGAACCTAATGAGTTTGGGTGCGCTAGATTTTGGACTTATTGTAGATGGAGCTGTAATTATTGTTGAGGCTGTCATGCATCAATTAACACACAGTAAAAAATTTAATAAAGTGGATACCTTGTCTCAGAAAAAAATGGATAAAGAAGTACAAATTTCAGCCAGTAAAATGATGAATAGTGCGGTTTTTGGACAAATTATCATACTTATTGTTTACCTTCCAATATTCACTTTACAAGGGATAGAGGGAAAAATGTTTAAACCAATGGCTCAAACCGTTGCTTTTGCATTATTAGGTGCCTTTATTTTATCACTAACTTATATTCCAATGATGAGTGCTTTATTTTTAAGCAAAAAAGTAAAACATGAAGCCAATCTTTCGGACAGAATTATGATAAAAATGGAAATGAAGTACCAATATTTGCTAAGAAAGATTTTAAATTATCCTAAAATTGTAATCTCATCTGTAGTTGCTTTATTCGTTATTTCTGTCCTGATACTATCATCCCTAGGAGGCGAATTTATACCTGCGTTGGAAGAAGGTGATTTTGCTGTTGATACAAGAGTTTTAACAGGAAGTAATTTGAACACTACTATTGAAAGCACTCAAAAAGCGGCTCATATCCTTAAAACACAATTTCCAGAAGTGGAGAAAGTAGTTTCGAAAATAGGTAGTGGCGAAGTACCTACAGATCCAATGCCAATGGAAGCAAGTGATATGATGGTGATATTAAAAGACAAATCAGAATGGACATCGGCCAAAACTTTTAATGAATTATCAGGTAAAATGAGTAAAGCATTAGAAGATGTTCCCGGAATTACTGCAGGTTTTCAATACCCTGTTCAAATGCGTTTTAACGAACTAATGACTGGAGCACGGCAAGACGTTGTTTGTAAAATATTTGGAGAAAACCTTGACACATTGGCGGTTTATGCCAATAAGTTAGGAAAAATAATTACTACTGTTGAAGGGGCTCAAAACTTATTTATTGAGCCTGTTACTGGAATGCCACAAGTTGTAATTGAGTACAATAGAAACATCATCGCCCAATATCATTTGAATATTGAAGATATAAATAAAGTTGTCAATACTGCTTTTGCTGGTCAAAGTGCTGGATTGGTATTTGAAGGAGAAAAACGTTTCGATTTAGTGGTTCGATTGAATAACAATCAACGAAAAGATGTTGAAGATGTTCAAAATCTATTAATCCCGACACCACAGGGAACACAAATTCCACTTTCACAGCTTGCGAATGTCGCTATTAAAAATGGTCCAAATCAAATACAACGTGAAGATGCCAAACGTAGAATAGTTGTTGGCTTTAACGTTAGAGGTAGAGATGTGCAAAGTATTGTAGATGAATTACAGCAAAAAGTAGAGCAAGAAATTAAATATCCACCAGGCTATTATACTACCTATGGAGGTGCTTTTGAAAATTTAAATGAAGCCAAAGCTCGATTGATGATTGCAGTTCCAGTTTCATTATTATTGATTTTTATTTTATTATTTTTCGCTTTCAATTCTGTAAAACAAGGATTGTTAATCTACTCTGCAATTCCACTTTCGGCTATTGGTGGGATTTTATTTTTAGCACTTCGAGGAATGCCTTTTAGTATTAGTGCTGGAGTAGGTTTTATAGCGCTTTTTGGGGTAGCTGTTTTAAATGGAATTGTATTAATTTCTGAATTTAATCAACTAAAATTAGAAGGGATGACCGATTTGAATCGTATTGTTTTGATGGGAACCAAAGTTCGTTTACGACCCGTTTTAATGACCGCCTTTGTAGCATCATTAGGATTTTTACCAATGGCTATAAGCAATGGTGCTGGTGCAGAAGTGCAACGGCCTTTGGCTACTGTAGTTATTGGTGGATTAATGATTGCAACTTTTTTAACATTGTTTGTGCTTCCTATTTTATACGTAACTTTTGAAAAAGGAGTTGGTTTTAATCCATTTAAGAAGAACGTTTCAATTTTAATAATTTTAGGAGTGTTGTCTTTAAATATTGCTCAAGCACAGACCACAATAACTTTGCAAAAAGCAGTAGAGACAGCTTTAAAAAATAATTACGGTATCAAAGGAGAACGGCTAAAATCGGACTATCAACAAAAAATAATTAAAACGGCAACCAATATTGCCCCGGTAAACATTACTGGCGACTATGGACAATTTAACAGTATCTATAATGATAATCGATTTGGATTATCGCAATCATTGAGTTTTCCAACAGTCTACAGTAGACAAAAAAAATTATATACTGAAGAATGGAAATCAGCGGCATTAAATGTTAGTCTTAAAGAGGCCGAACTAAAACGCTCGGTAACCAAAACGTTTTACGCCTTAGTGTATCTAAATGAAAAAGAAAAATTATTGATAAAAAGTGATACAGTTTTTGCTGAATTTCTAAAAAAATCAGAATTGCGATTTAAAAAAGGAGAAAGTAATATTCTTGAAAAAACAACCGCCGATTCCCAGAGAGGTGCTGTAAGAATGCAGTTAATTCAATTGCGTGAAGAAAAAGAATTAGTTCAAAATCAACTGCAATTACTACTCAATTCAGATCAAGAATTAGTACCACAAACAGAAACCCTTAAGTTAGTATTAGATAAAACTATAGATAGCACATTGGTTGCACAACACCCACTTATTGCTCTTTTAGTACAACAAAAAAAGGTAAATGCTACTTCAACTAAACTTGAAAAATCGAAGTTGTTGCCAAACTTAATTTTGGGATATAACAATACATCTATCGCTGGAACAGGCGCTGATAATGTTTTTTATGACAAATCCAACAGATTTCAATCGGCTCAATTTGGACTTGGGATTCCGTTGTTTGGAGGTTCTCAAAAAGCCAAAATTGCGGCTTCTAAAATTGGAGAAAAATTGGCGCAAAATGAATTAGAAAAAGAAAAACAAGTTCTTGAAAAACAATTCAAGGCAATATTCAATCAATACAATAGCAATATTGAAAAGTTAGACTATTTTGAAAAAAGCGCACTGCCAAATGCCGAAATAATTATTAAAACAGCAAATTTACAATTTCTAAATGGCGAAATAAATTACTTAGATTGGGTTGTGCTTATCAATCAAAGTATTGCCATCAAGAGTGATTATATTGACACTATTTTAAGTCATAATGAAAGTGTTGTTCAACTAAACTATCTAACTTCAAAACAGTAATCTTATGAAAAATATAATATCAAGTTTTTTACTTCTCCTAATAGTTAGTTGCAATTCAAAAACTACTGAAGAAAAAACGACCACAAAAAATAATGACAATGTAGCTACTTTGACAGCTGCACAACTAAAAAATACTTCTCTTGAAATTGGAAACTTGGAAAAAAGGAGCATCTCATCTGTTTTAAAAGTGACTGGAAAAATTGATGTTCCCCCACAAAATATGGTTTCGGTAAGCATGCCGTTAGGTGGTTACTTGAAATCTACCAAACTTTTACCCGGACTTCATATTAATAAAGGTGAAGTTATTGCCACTATGGAAGATCAACAATATGTACAATTACAACAAGATTATTTGACTACAAAATCTAAATTATTTTATGCACAAAAAGAATACGAACGTCAAAAAGAATTAAATCAAAATCAAGCAAGTAGCGAAAAAACATTCCAATTGGCAGATTCTGATTATAAAATATTGCGTATTACATTGAATGCTTTGAGCGAAAAGTTGAAATTAATCAATGTAAATCCAAATACCTTATCTGAAAAAAACATTTCTAAAAGTGTGAATATTTTTGCTCCAATAAATGGATATGTATCAAAAGTAAATATCAATATTGGGAAATACGTTAACCCATCAGATGTGTTATTCGAATTAATTAATCCATCGGATATTCATTTAAATTTAAAAATTTTTGAGAAAGACATAACTAAACTTTCTATCGGACAAAAATTAGTTGCATACACTAATAACGAACCAGAGAATAAGCATAAATGTAATATTCTTTTAATTAGTAAAGATTTGTCTATTGATGAACACTCAGCAGATGTACATTGTCATTTTGAAAATTATGATAAAACATTATTACCAGGAATGTATATGAATGCTGATATTGAGTTAAAAAGTACTGATGTTTGGACTCTACCTCAGGATGCTTTAGTAAGTTTTGAAGGAAGAGATTATGTCTTTGTTAAAATTAATGAAAATCAATTCAGGATGACAGAGGTGAAAACAGGAAATAGTGAAAATGGATTTATAGAAATTATGAATCCGAAATACCTACAAAATAGTAAGATAGTCACAAAAGGGGCATATACGATTTTAATGAAATTAAAGAATAAAACAGATGAATAATCTTGAATACCATAAAAAAGGTGTCTGAGTAATCAGGCACTTTTTTTTTACTAAATTTTCTTCTGTAACATTTGTGACTGTACAACCAATTTTACCCATCTACTTTTGCTTCATATTTCAGAAAGAAAATTATGAAAAAAATAAATTACATTGTTTTTATAGGAGCGATTTTGAGTTCGTTTTTAGGTTTTAGTCAAGATACTTTGGCTATTTCTAAAAGTGAATTAGTTCAGAAAGTATCCGAAAAAAATCTCCAAATCAAAATTGCCGAAAAAACCTATCAATCGGCAAAAGCAGATTACAATCAATCCAACGCACTCTTTTTGCCCAACATCAATGTGTCGCATACCGGAATTTCAACTACCAACCCATTAATGGCTTTTGGTTCTAAACTAAATCAGGAAACCTTAACCGCATCCGATTTCAATCCTGCTTTGTTAAATGATCCAGCCGTGACACAAAACTTCGCTACCAAATTCGAAATCCAACAACCACTTATCAATGTCGATGGTTTGTACGGAAGACAAGCTGCCAAATTCAAAATGGAAGCGTATCAATTGCAAACCGAACGTACCAAAGAGTATTTAGAATTGGAAGTTTCTAAAGCGTTCATGCAATTGCAATTGGCTTATAGAGCGGTAAAAGTTTTAGAAAAAGCCAACACAACAGGAAAAGTCAATCTTAAACTCGTTGAAAATTATTTCAAACAAGGCATGTTGCAAAAACCAGATTTGCTAAACGTTCAAGTTCGTGTAAACGAAATCGAAAATCAATTGCAGTATGCTAAAAGTAATGTGCAAAATGCTTCCGATTATTTGGCGCTTTTATTGAATGAAGACACTAATGGCAAAATCTATAAACCAGTTGAAGCATTAGAAAATGTGATTTCAGTTGAAGAAGTGAGAGTAACAATTTCTGATAGCAGAAAAGACATTCAAGCCATGAACAAATCGACAGATGCTTATCAAAAAATGGTATTGTCAAGTAAAACGGGTTTTTTACCAAGATTAAATGCTTTCGGAAGTTATGAATTGTATGATAAAAACATTTTCGGAATTTCAGCCAATGGTTATTTAGTAGGGGCGCAATTATCATGGAATGTTTTTGATGGTTACAAAACCATTGGAAAGTTCGATAAAGCAAAAGCCGATTTTCAAAAATCAGAAATAGAAACAGATCAATACAAAAAACAAAGTCAGTTAGAGTTGAGCAAAACCAATCGTCAACTCAAAGATGCAGAAAACAAAGTAAATCTTTCGCAATTGGCATTCGAACAATCGCAAGAAGCCTATAGAATTCGTCAAAACAGATTCACACAAGGATTAGAAAAAACAACCGATTTATTGCAATCAGAAACCCAAATGATTCAAAAAGAATTGGAGCATTTGCAATCAGTTTTCGAATATAATTTCACTAAACAGTATTTGCAGTTTTTAACCAAATAGAGTGATTAGTGATAAGTAAATAGTCAATAGAAAAAATAAAAAATAACATTCACGCTTTTGCTCCCCTCTCCTTTGGAGAGGGGCTGGGGGTGAGGAAAAAAACAAATCATGAAAAAAAATATAGCAATCCTAACCCTTTCAACTATCTTATTCCTTTCATGCGGAAAAGAAACGAAAGAAACTACTAATAACGAACCAGCAATTGCAGTTCAAGTAAGCGGTATTTCAGCTGATTCTAATGCACCATTTGTAACCGCAAGTGGAAAAATCGAAGCCGAAAATAGTGCCAATGTTTCTACCCGAATGATGGGTTATGTGACAAAAGTTCACGTAAAAGTGGGACAAAGAGTAGGAGCAGGACAACTTTTAGTAAGTGTGAACAACACCGACTTACAAGCCAAAAAAGCTCAAGTAGACGCTTCAATTCTACAAGTTACTGCCGGATACAATAATGCGAAAAAAGATTATGAAAGATTTACAGTTTTATTCAATCAGCAAAGTGCTTCTCAAAAAGAGTTAGACGATATGACTTCGCGTTACGAAATGGCAAAAGCAGGTTTAGAAGGAGCAAGGCAAATGCGAAACGAAGTAATGGCGCAATTTTCTTATTCTAATATTACCGCTCCATTTTCTGGAGAAGTTACCAATACGTTTGTAAAAGAAGGGGATATGGCCAATCCAGGAATGCCTTTGGTAAGTATTGAAGGAGTTTCAAGAATGCAAGTCACCGCAATGGTTTCTGAAAGTGATATTACTCAAATCAATAACGGAATGGCAGTTAAGGTTTTAGTAAAATCAATCAACAAAGAAGTGGCAGGAAAAGTTTCTGAAGTAAGTGGTTCTGCTAAAAATACAGGTGGACAATATTTAGTAAAAGTAACCTTGAACGCAACTGACAAAGCCATTTTATCAGGAATGTTTGTGAATGTTCAATTTCCAATAGCTAACAAGCCTAAAACAGAAATAACTGTAAAATCAGATAAAGTAATGGTGCCTGAAAATGCTTTGGTAAAACAAGGACAACTTACAGGTATTTACACCATAGCTGGCGGAAAAACAGCCATTTTAAGATGGATAAGAACCGGAAAATCATTCGGAAACCAAGTAGAAGTTTTATCAGGATTATCGGCTAACGAGCAATACATCGTTTCAGCAGAAGGTAAATTGTATAACGGAGCAAAAGTTAGTATTCAGTAATCAGTGTTCAGTCGCAGTAATCAGTCGCAGTTTTCAAGTATAGTTAGAAAACAACTTTAAACTTTTAAACCTTAAACTTTAAACAAAAAAACATGCAAGAAGGTATATCAGGTAAAATAGCTCATTTTTTCATCAATTCTAAATTGACCATTTTGTTGATGGTGGGTTTGATGATAATTGGTGTTTATAGTTCGTTCTTAATTCCGCGTGAAGAAGAACCGCAAATCAATGTTCCAATGGCCGATGTTATGATTGGTTATCCAGGAGCAAGTCCGGCAGAAGTGGAAAGTCGTGTGATAAAACCATTAGAGAAAATATTGTCCAATATAAAAGGCGTGGAGCATTTGCATAGTATGGCAATGAATGGTCAAGCGATGATTATTGTGCAGTTTTATGTAGGTGAAGATTCAGAACGTTCGTATGTAAAATTATACGACGAGTTGATGAAAAACGAAAATATGTTCCCAAAAGGAGTTTTCAAACCTATGGTAAAAACGCGTTCGATTGACGATGTTCCTATGATGGGATTGACACTTTGGAGCGAAACATTAAACGATTTTGAAATTCGTCAAATTGCCGAAGAAGTAACTTCTGAAATTGAAAAAGTAAAAGACGTTGCTATTACCAAAGAAATTGGTGGAAGAACACGTGAGCTAAAAGTAGTTTTAGACAAAGATAAAATGGCCGAAAACGGTGTGGATGCTTTGGGTGTTATGCAAATGATTCAAGCTAACAATGGCAGTTCTCAATCGGGAAGTTTTGTTTCTAATGATAAAGAATACTTGCTTACAACAGGACAATTTTTATCCACTTCAGAAGATGTTGAGAATTTAGTTGTTGGTATAAATGCAAACATGCCAGTGTATTTAAAACAAGTCGCTGCTGTTCAAGATGGTCCTTCAACACCAAGAAGTTACGTTTCGTTTGGTTACGGAAAAGCCAATGAAAAATATACTAAAAACAAATCAGAATATCCAGCAGTTACAATTTCTATCGGAAAAGTAAAAGGTGCTGATGCGATGAAAATTGCTGATAAAATCCTTGAAAAAGTAGAAGGTTTAAAGAAAACATTAATTACTGACGATATTCATGTGGAAGTTTCTCGTAATTATGGAGAAACGGCTTCTCACAAAGTAGGCGAGTTGTTGATGCACTTAGGAATTGCGATTATTGCAGTAACGCTTTTAGTTATGTTAGCTATGGGTTGGCGTGGTGGTTTGGTGGTATTCTTTTCTGTACCATTAACATTTGCTTTGACGTTGTTTGCTTACTATATGTTGGGTTATACGCTTAACAGAATTACGCTTTTTGCCTTAGTTTTCGTGGTCGGAATTGTGGTAGATGATAGTATTATCATTGCCGAAAACATGCACCGCCATTTCAAAATGAAGCGATTACCATTCAAACAAGCGGCTATTTTTGCGATTAACGAAGTTGGAAATCCTACGATTTTAGCAACGTTTACCGTTATTGCAGCTATTCTTCCAATGGCGTTTGTATCAGGAATGATGGGACCTTATATGAGTCCGATGCCTATTGGTGCTTCTATAGCTATGTTGCTTTCGTTGTTTGTAGCTTTAACCGTTACACCATATTTGGGTTATCATTTGTTGCACGAGAAAGACGAACAAGAACACAAAGCGGAACAAGGATTGGAAACGTCTTGGATTTATAGAGTATATAACAAAATTGAACGTCCATTTCTTGAAAATTCTACTAAACGTAGAGTGATGTTGGGAATTACTGTTGTCTTATTAGCAGGTTCTGTTTTGATGTTTTTTACCAAATCGGTTTTGGTAAAAATGTTGCCTTTCGATAACAAAAACGAATTCCAAGTGGTAGTTGATATGCCCGAAGGAACTACGTTAGAAAGAACAGCTGCTGTTACACAAGAAATCGCTCAATATCTAACAACCATTCCAGAAGTAGTGGATTATCAAAATTACATCGGAACTTCAGCACCTATTACATTCAACGGATTAGTTCGTCATTACGATTTACGTGGCGGAAGCAATATGGCCGATATTCAAGTGAATTTATTGCACAAAGAAGACAGAGATTTACAAAGTCATGATATTGCCAAATTGGTTCGTCCAGAAGTGCAAAAAATTGCTAAAAAATATGGTGCGAATGTCAAAATTATTGAAGTGCCACCAGGACCACCAGTTTTATCAACATTGGTTGCCGAGATTTATGGACCCAATTATAAAGACCAAATTGCCGTTGCCAATCAAGTAAAAGGTATTTTAGAAAAAACATCTGATATTGTAGATGTTGATTGGATGACGGAAGATAATCAAACCGAATATAAATTGGTTGTTGACAAAGAAAAAGCAATGCTCAATGGAATTGCACCACAACAAGTAGTTGGAAACTTGACGTATTTGTTAAAAGAATATCCAGTTTCTAATTTATATGATGAAAATTCAAATAACAGTGTTGGAATTGTACTTTCTCTTGATGACAAAGACAAAACATCATTACAAGATATTCAGAATTTAAAAATTAAAGGAAGTCAAGGTAATGTGGTTCCAGTTTCCGATTTGGTAAAAGTCGTTGCTGATACTTTGCAAAAAACGATTTACAGAAAAGACCAAAAACGAGTAGTGTATGTAACAGCTGATATGTCAGGAACATTAGAAAGTCCGGTTTATGCTATTTTGGGAATGAATGAAGAATTGCAAAAAATGAAATTGCCAAAAGGCTACAAAGTCAACGAATTGTATATGGATCAACCTTCAGACGAAAGTGATTTTACCGTAAAATGGGATGGCGAATGGCAAATTACGCTCGAAGTGTTCCGTGATTTGGGTGTAGCATTTGCAGTTGTAATTGTGATTATTTATATGTTGATTGTAGGTTGGTTCCAAAATTTCAAAACGCCAATGGTTATGATGATGGCGATTCCACTTTCGTTGGTCGGAATTGTATTTGGACACTGGTTACTTGGAGCATTCTTCACCGCAACCTCCTTCATCGGTATGATTGCTTTGGCAGGAGTAATGGTCAGGAACTCGGTCTTGCTTATCGACTTTATCGAAATTCGACTGAATGACGGAGTTCCATTAAAACAAGCGATTATCGAAGCAGGAGCAGTTCGAACCACACCAATCTTACTAACAACAGGAGCCGTTGTAATTGGGGCCGTAATCATTCTATTCGATCCAATTTTCCAAGGATTAGCGATTTCGTTAGTATTTGGTGCCATCGTTTCAACAATTCTGACTTTGATTGTAGTGCCATTAATCTACTACATCACAGAAAGAAAAAAATGGGAGAAGAATTAGTGTTCAGTGATCAGTGTCCAGTACCCAACGTCAGTTCGATTTTCAGTTTTAAAATGCAATTTTTGAAACTGAAAATTGACCCGAGGCTTTAGCCGAACCGAGCGAAGCTAATCGAGAACCTTTAAAAAAATAAAAACATGAAACTATTACTTATTACAGCAGTATCCGAATTTGAAAATGAAGTAAAACAGATTCTAAATAAAGCGCAAGTCAAGACATTCTCTTATCGAGAAGTTACAGGCTATAGAAATACATCAGAAGATGCCATTGAAAGCAATTGGTTTGGTACCGAAAGGAACGAAAACGAATCGATAATGTTTTACGCCTTTGTGGAAAAAGAAAATGTTGATGCGGTTTTTAATGCTATTGGAATTTTTAATAGCAAACAAGAAACCTTATCACACATTCATTCAGCAGTTTTAAATATCGAAAAATCGAATTAATTTTAAAATATAAAATAAATTGAAAACAAGAATTATTCACGCAGTAGCAGGAACTTTTATCCTAATCAGTATTCTTTTATCCATATATGTAAATCAGAATTGGTTGTGGTTTACTGCCTTTGTAGGAGCTAATCTTTTGCAATCATCTATTACCAAATGGTGTTTGATGGCAGATATTTTGACTAAGTTTGGAGTTAAGGATTAGTTTAAAAAAAAACGTCTGGAAATACCAGACGTTTTTATATTACTAAATAGATTATTTATCAATCGAGCCTAAAACTCGCTTCATAAAGTCGTTTAAAGCTTCTTTTTTATCTTTACCTTCTTTAACCATTTTATGAACTTCTAGAGCTCCATACATATTGGAAATCAATTCTCCTATGACATCTAACTCTTCATCCTTTAACGAAGAAACTTCAGTTAAAGCTTCCAATACTTCGATGGTTTCAATCAAGTAATCTTGATCATTTTCTTCAATAAATTGAGTAAGGTGTTTAATTACAGGTAGTTTCATGGTATTAATTTGATGAAATTTCACTCACCAATTCAGCCAAAACTTCTGCTTTATTAGTTTGTGTTTCGTTCAATAACTTTCCGCCTACAAATGTTGCAAAAGTTGGTAAATTAGAAACATTTGCTAATTTTCTAGATTCTGGAGCATTCTCAGCATCCACTAAAACAAAGGTAATCTCTTCATTTTCTGATGCTAATTTTTTGAATTTAGGTTTCATGATTCTGCAATTCCCGCACCAAGATGCTGAATATTGAACTACAACTTTATTATTTAATGATACTAAATCTTGTAAAATATCTTCGTTTAATTCGATTAACATAATTTTAAAATTTCAATTTCAATGACACTATCAAATTTCAATTGTAAACTTTGATAGTGTCATTGCAATTATGATTGTGATTTATTTATTTAGTTTTGAGCTAAATACGCAGCAGTACTTAATCTATCAGCATTCATGGCTTCTTTTCCTTCTTCCCAGTTTGCAGGACAAACTTCACCTTTTGTTTGAACATGAGTATATGCATCAATTAATCTTAGGTACTCATTTACATTTCTTCCTAAAGGCATATCATTTACACTTTCGTGGAAAATTTTTCCTTCTTCATCTATCAAGTAAGTTGCTCTGAAAGTTACATTTGATCCTTCTAAAATTTCGTCGTTTATTTCTTCATTATACACCCATTCTGCATCTAGAATGTCTAAAGCAGCAGATAAATTACGTGTAGTATCGGCTAAAATAGGATACGTTACTCCTTCTATTCCTCCGTTATTTTTTGGAGTATTTAACCATGCAAAGTGTACTTCGTTTGTATCACATGAAGCTCCAATAACCATTGTGTTTCTTTTTTCGAAATCATCTAATGCTGCCTGAAAAGCATGAAGTTCAGTTGGACATACAAAAGTAAAGTCTTTTGGGTACCAAAATAAAATAACTTTTTTCTTGTTGTTTACCGCTTCTTCTAAAACGTTAATTCTTAAATTATCCCCCATAAATGATATAGCATCTACAGTAATACTTGGGAATTTTTTTCCTACTAATGACATGATTTTAATTTTTAATATTAGAATTAATTTTCTACTGCAAAATTAGAAATAGGTTACCGATAAAAACAGGATGTATATTCTATTTTCCGATTAAGTAATAGAGAAAAATTATCAATATATTTCTTACAAAATATTATTATAAAAATTTTGTTATATGTATTTTAAAGAGATATTTTTTGCATTAAAAACAAAAACCACCTTAAAAAGGTGGCTTTTAGAAAAACTAATACTTAGCAAGTTGCTATTATAAATCAAAACGGTCTAAATGCATCACTTTAGCCCAAACTTTTACAAAATCATGTACAAATTTATCTTTGTTATCATCTTGTGCATATACTTCAGCATAAGCTCTCAAAACGGAATTGGAACCGAATACCAAATCTACTCTAGTAGCAGTCCATTTTGTAGCACCAGATTTTCTGTCAACAATGTTATAGAGATTATCACCGGCTGGTTTCCAACTGTAACTCATATCAGTGAGATTTATAAAGAAGTCGTTGCTTAAAATACCCTCATTAGAAGTGAAAACCCCGTGTTTTGTCCCACCAAAGTTGGTTCCTAGCACACGCATTCCACCAATAAGAACTGTCATCTCTGCGGCAGTTAAACCTAGAAGTTGCGCCTTGTCTAATAGTAATTCCTCGGGTTGAACCACATACTTGGCTTTCATGAAGTTTCTGAAAGCATCGTTTGTTGGTTCTAAAACTTCGAAAGATTCTGCATCGGTCATTTCTTGTGAAGCGTCGCCTCGACCTGCTTGAAAAGGAACTTTCACAGTAAAGCCCCCTTCTTGAGCTGCTTTTTCTATAGCAGCACTTCCGCCAAGAACAATCAAATCGGCAAGGCTTACTTTTTTACCCAAAGTAGACTGAACTTCAACTAGTTTGTTCAATACTTTTTGTAATCTTTCGGGTTCGTTGGCAACCCAATTTTTTTGAGGTTCTAATCGAATTCGGGCTCCATTGGCACCACCCCTAAAGTCGGAACCTCTAAATGTTCTGGCACTGTCCCAAGCGGTATTGATTAATTCGGCTCTAGTTAATCCGCAGTTCAATAATTTTACTTTTAATTCGTCTATTTCAGTCTCTGATAAAGTATAATCTACTTTTGGAATCGGATCTTGCCAAATTAAATCTTCTGATGGAGCATCAGCACCAAGGTATCGTTCTTTTGGACCTAAATCTCTATGAGTTAATTTGAACCAAGCTCGAGCAAAAACGTCTGAGAAATAAGCAGGGTCTTTATAAAACCGCTCTGAGATTTCTCGGTAAGCAGGATCCATTTTCATAGCCATATCGGCATCGGTCATGATTGGATTTTTTCTAACCGACGGGTTGTATGCGTCAACTGGTTTGTCTTCTTCTTTGATATTGATAGGTTCCCATTGCCAAGCTCCAGCAGGACTTTTCTTTAATTCCCAATCGTGGTTTAATAGTAAATAAAAATATTCATTATCCCAACGGGTAGGATGAGTTGTCCATGACCCTTCAAGCCCACTAGTAACGCTATCAGCTCCATTTCCGTTACCTTTTGGATTGATCCAACCAAAACCTTGATTTTCAATTTCGGCAGCTTCTGGTTCTCTTCCAAGTTTTGAAGCATCACCATTTCCATGAGCTTTTCCAACAGTATGTCCACCAGCGGTTAATGCCACTGTTTCTTCATCATTCATAGCCATTCTTTGGAAGGTAATTCTAACATCATGAGCTGTTTTCAAAGGATCAGGTTGTCCGTTTACTCCTTCAGGATTTACATAGATTAATCCCATCATTACAGCTGCAAGAGGATTTTCTAAATCTCTTTCGCCAGAATATCTTGTTCCTTCACCACCTGATTTGGCTAACCATTCTTTTTCTGCACCCCAATAAATATCTTTTTCAGGATGCCAAATATCTTCACGCCCACCTGCAAATCCAAAGGTTTTTAATCCCATAGATTCATAAGCCATATTTCCGGCAAGAATCATTAAATCTGCCCAAGAAATTTTGTTTCCATATTTCTTTTTGATAGGCCAAAGTAATCTTCTAGCTTTGTCTAAGTTTCCATTGTCTGGCCAGCTGTTTAGTGGAGCGAATCTTAAATTTCCTGTTCCAGAACCTCCACGACCATCTGCAATTCTGTAAGTTCCAGCAGAATGCCAAGCCATTCTAATGAATAAACCACCATAATGACCCCAGTCGGCCGGCCACCAATCTTGACTATCAGTCATAAGGCTTTTTAAGTCGGTTTTGAGAGCTTCTAAATCTAGTTTTTTAAATTCATCAGCATAATTAAATTTTTCACCCAAAGGATTGGTTTTGGTATCGTGTTGATGAAGAATATCTAGATTCAGGGCTTTAGGCCACCAATC
>CANGUZ010000030.1 GCA_947457255.1 Flavobacteriaceae bacterium | reverse complement strand
TTAAGTGTGTTTATAATTTTGAGTACACTATTTATTATCGCTTTTTATTATTTGATTTTTCCGTTTATTATTCATAAAAAAATTAATGCCAATGTTCCAGTTATTTAAAGATAGAAATTTCAGTGATTTTATAAATGATACTTTCCAGTTTTTTAAAATGTACGGAAAACATTATTTTAAAAACTATTTTGTAATTAATGGCGGATTGTTATTACTTGCTACAGTTTTGATTTACTTTTTTATGAAGGTATACATGGAATTCATTTTCTCTTCCATCTCAGGTAGCGCGGGAAATCAAGTAAATTATATGAAAGATTTTTTTAATGCCAATTTTGGATTAATGATTGCAATAATTATTGGAGCTATTATATTATTAATGATTATTAGCTTATTACAATTTACTTTTCCTGTGGTTTATCTAGATTTATTAGACAGTAAAAAGGGAACAGATTTCAATACAAAGGACATAGTAAATGCAATGAAAAAAAGAAGCCTAAAAATAATTAAATTTGTTTTAGGTTCTGTTTTTATTCTATTTCCTCTACTCATTATAGTCTTTGGATTATTGATTTTATTGTGTTTTATCATCATTGGAATTCCTTTATTGTTTGTTATGATTCCAGCAATAGTGAGTTTCATTCATCTAACTTTTTTCTATTATATGAATTCTGAAGAGAGCTTTTTGAAAGCGATTAGCGATAGTTTTGATACCCTTAAACAGCAATTTTGGCCAATAATTGGAAGCACTACAGTTATACTTATTATTCTTCAAATAGTTAGTACTGTTTTTACGATGATTCCTTATGTTTTTGGAATGGCAAGTATGCTAACAACGCTAGAAAACGGAGCAAAAGAAGATGCTTTTTCAGTTATTTCTGTAATGATGTCAATAATAGTTGTTGTTTCTACAATAGTTAGTTATATTCTTAATAATTTGCTTTTAATAAATCAAGGGATTATTTATTACAGCCATATCGAAAATAGTGACAGCCCTAGTTCAAATGATTTTATTGAAATGATAGGAGTTGAAAGTGAATAAATTACTCCTAATAATAGTATTCTTTTTTTGTGCAATAATTAGCGCACAAGATACTATTGAACCAGCTCAAAAAGTAAATTATAGCTATACTGAAAAAGATATAAAAGAAGATACAACTGCATTTATTACTAATCAATTCAACCCTAATTTTAAAGAAAAATATAAAGATAGTGAGTTTGTATATGAAGTAAAAGTATCAGAAATAGGAGTGTGGGATCGCTTTAAAGAGTGGCTGATGCAATGGTTAAAAAAACTATTTGGATTGTCTGACAACGTCTCGTCATCTGCGGTAAGCATCACCTTAAAAATAATAGCAACACTTATTATTTTGTTTGTAATTTACTTAATTGTTAAAGCCATTTTAAATAAAGAAGGTCAATGGATTTTTGGTAAATCAACAACAAAAAAGATAATTAGTTATGATGATATTGAACGTAATTTAAAACATGTCGATTTCGAAAAATTAATTGCTTCTACTTTAAAAACGGGAAATCAAAGATTGGCAATTCGCTATTATTATTTATGGTTGCTGAAAAAAATGTCGGAGAAAAACATCATCGATTGGAATCCTGAAAAAACAAATTCAGACTATTTATATGAAATTAAAAATGATAGTTTGAAAACTGATTTTCAATACGCTTCCTATTTGTATAATTATATTTGGTATGGCGAATTTGAAATTAACGATACAAATTTTCTATCTATAAAAAAAACATTCGAAACTACATTACAATCTATTAAGTAATGAATCAGACTCTAAAAATATATGTTGTTTTTCTTGTCATGCTTTTAGTAGCGATTGTTTATATCGATGCTGTTCGACCGCGACCTATAAATTGGTCACCAACTTATGATTTAAAAGATAAAATTCCGTTTGGGATGTATGTTTTTGATAATGATTCTAAAACACTTTTAAAGAAAAATGCTCTTCAAAAAATTACTAAAACCGCCTACGAATTTTTTGAACCACTATTCAATTATGACACACTAGTAAAAACATATAAAGTCAAAGGCACAGTATTAGCTGTTTCAGAGTATTATGCATTAGATAAACAATCAACAGACGAGATTTTTTATTTTGTAGGACACGGTAATACGGCATTTATAAGTGCTAAAAATTTTCCAAAAGTTTTTGAAGACAGTCTTAAAATTACTATCAATACGGCATTAACTTCTGAAAAAGGAATTGATTTGTTTTTTTCCAATAAAAATTTGAAACAAACGAAATACAATTTCAATTTAGGAGCAAGTAGTGTTTATTTCAATTCTTTAGACACTTTAAATACAACAGTTTTAGGGTATCAAGAAGTAGATAAAATGAAACAAGTTAATTTTGTAAAAGTACCTTATCGTAAAGGTTTTTTTTATTTGCACACGCAACCGGTTTGCTTTACAAACTATAATTTGTTAAAAGACAATCACTATAAATATACCGAAAATCTCACGTCTTATATTCCAAAAGGCAATTTGTATTGGTTTGTAAAAGATCAAAACGGGGAATTAAAATCAAGTTCTCCTTTGAGATTTGTGTTAAGTCAATCCGCTTTAAAATGGGCTTGGTACTTATCTTTATTGGGATTGCTTATATTTATGATTTTTAATGCAAAGCGAAGACAAAGAGTTGTTCCAATATTAAATCCATTACAAAATACTACTTTAGATTTTACTAAAACTATTGGAAACTTGTATTATCAAGAAGGAGATCATCAAAATATAATTGACAAGAAAATAATTTACTTCTTAGAAAAAATAAGAAATGTATATTTAATAGACACGACGGTTTTAGACGAAAATTTCATAAAAAAGGTGCATCAAAAAACAGGTAAAAGTATAGTAGATATTGAAAATGTAGTTAGACTGATAAAGAATCAACAAAAAAATTATATGCTAAGTATCGAGGAAGATTTAATTGAAATAAATAACGCAATAGAAAAAATAACCAACTAATGGAAAATACGATAAACAACCTAGAACCTTCAAATGAAGAAACCTCAGGAGTAAATTTTAAATCTCGACTTGATTTAACACCTTTAAGTGAGGGTGTTCTAAATATAAAAAGAGAATTAGAAACTGTAATTGTAGGCCAACATAAAATGATTGACCAATTATTAGTAGCGCTATTATCAAACGGACACATTTTAATTGAAGGTGTGCCTGGAGTTGCTAAAACAATTACTGCAAAAATTTTAGCCAAAACACTTTCAGTAAATTTTAGCAGAATTCAATTTACTCCCGATTTAATGCCATCGGATATATTAGGAACTTCGGTTTTTGATTTAAAAAAATCGGAATTTGAGTTTAAAAAAGGACCTATTTTTTCCAATCTCATATTAATTGATGAGATTAATCGTGCTCCGGCAAAAACGCAAGCAGCTTTGTTTGAAGTAATGGAAGAACGTCAAATAACCATTGATGGCGTTTGTTATGAGTTAGAAAAACCTTTTATTGTATTAGCTACGCAAAACCCAATCGAACAAGAAGGAACCTATCGTTTGCCAGAAGCGCAGTTGGATCGTTTTTTATTTAAAATAAATGTCGATTATCCAAATCTTAATGAAGAGGTTAGCATCATTCAACGCGAACATACTTTACAAAATCACGGAAAGCTAGATAATATAAAAACGATCTTGACTGGTGATGATATTAAAAAGTTTCAAGACATTGTAAAACAAATTATTGTTGAGGAGAACCTTATAGAGTATATTGCCAAACTGGTTGTGAATACACGTGAAAATGCCTTTTTATATTTGGGAGCATCGCCTAGAGCTTCAATAGCTATTTTAAACGCAGCAAAAGGATATGCTGCCATTCGAGGGAGAGATTTTGTAACTCCTGAAGATATAAAAGACGCTGCAATTCCTGTTTTACAACATAGAGTTATTGTTACTCCTGAACGCGAAATGGAGGGTTTAACCAGTATTGAAATTATCAAACAAATCATCGAGACTATCGAAATTCCTAGATAAATTTATAATGAAAGGTATCAAAGCATTATACATCAATAATTTCTTTTTCTATGCGTTAATTGGCGTTATAGTTGTATTTTGTATTGCTTTTATTTTCCCATCATTATACAATGCTGCTTGGTATTTGTTATTGATTTTGGTTTCTTTTTTGGGTTTAGATTTTATAATTTTGTTTGCAACTAAAAACGGAATAGAAGCACAACGCATTACCCCTGAGAAACTGTCTAATGGCGATGAAAATCCAATTGTTGTTACAATTAAAAACTACCATACTTTTCCTGTTTTTGCAAAGGTTATTGATGAAATTCCGTTTCAGTTTCAAATTCGGAATTTTAGTATCAAACGTAAAATTAAAAATGCATCTACTGATGATTTTCAGTATTACCTTAGACCAACTGAACGCGGTGAATATCATTTTGGTAGCTTAAACATTTTCGTTTCGTCTCCATTGCAATTACTTTCAAAACGCTATATTTTTAGTCAAAATGAAATGGTACCCACTTATCCTTCTTACATTCAATTAAGAAAATACGATTTGATTGCTTTTTCAAACAATTTGTTTCAATACGGTATGAAAAAAATTAGACGAATTGGTCATACAATGGAGTTTGAACAAATTAAAGAGTATATTCATGGTGATGATATTAGAACTTTAAATTGGAAAGCTACTGCTAAGAAAAATGCATTAATGGTAAATCAATTTCAAGACGAAAAATCACAAAATATTTATATGGCAATTGACAAAGGCAGAACCATGAAAATGCCTTTTAATGGATTGAGTTTACTCGATTATGCTATAAATGCAACCTTAGTTTTATCGAATGTAATTTTAAAAAAACAAGACAAAGCCGGAATGTTTTCGTTTTCGAAAAAGATTGATAATAGAGTTGTGGCAGAGAAACGAACCTCGCAAATGCAAAAAATTCTAGAAAACCTATACAATGTTAAAACTGACTTTTTTGAAAGTGATTATTCGCGCTTGTATGCCGATATTAAGAAAAATATCAATCAACGAAGTTTAATTATTTTATATACTAATTTTGAAACTTTAGATGGTTTATATCGTCAATTGCCCTATTTAAAAGGAATTGCAAAAAGTCACTTATTGGTTGTAGTGTTTTTTCAGAATACAGAATTGTATCAAATTACTACTAAAAAAACAACAAAAATTCAAGAAGTTTACGATAAAGTCATAGCTGAGAAATTTATTTTCGAAAAAAAATTAATTGTAAATGAACTAAAAAAATACGGAATTCATTCGGTTTTAACCCAGCCAGAAAACTTGACTTTAGATACCATTAATAAATACTTAGAAATAAAAGCTAGAGGAATACTGTAAAATATTCCTCCAGTTGTAATTAGAATTTTCTATAATTATTTCTTCTCTTTCATATTTTTAGAAACTTTCATATTCAAAACCTCAACTAGTAAAGAAAATGAAATGGCAAAATACAAATAGCCTTTTGGTACAGCATCTACATGATTTCCAAAGAAGGAAGCATTCGACAAATGGGCACTTTCAGTAACCAACATAAATCCAATTAATATTAAAAAGGATAATCCAAGAATTTGAATGGAAGGATGTTTGTTGACAAAATTTCCTACCGGAACTGCAAATTGCATCATAATTAATACAGATATAACTACAGCCGTAATCATAATATACAAAGCACCTTCAACACCATTTGTCATTCCAACGGCTGTTAAAATACTATCAAATGAAAATACTAAATCAATTAAAATAATTTGAAAAATAACACTACCAAATGATTTTGCTGCTGATTTTTTCAACTCTTTTTCTTCTTCGCCTTTTTCCTCTACTTTTTCATGAATTTCTTTCGTGCTTTTATAAATTAAAAAAATACCACCTAGAAATAATATGATGCTTTGCCCTGATATCTTAGCACTTAACCAACTGTAATCAAGTTTAAACCAAGGCTCTTTCATTGCAATAAGCACAGAGATTCCTAATAGTAACACAATTCTCATAAACATTGCTAGAAACATTCCGATTTTTGTTGCTTTTTTACGTTTCTCTTCAGGTAATTTTCCAGTTGCAATAGATATAAAAATGATGTTGTCTATTCCTAATACAATTTCTAAAAAGGTTAATGTTAATAGGGCTATCCACGCATTCGGGTTTAAAAATACTTCCATCTAATTGGTTTTAATTTATTCTTGTTGCTGTTCCTTTTTGTTTTTTATTATTTCCTACAACTCCAAATTCAAAGGTATACGAATTTTTTGTAGTACTCAAAATTTTAATGTCAATTGCTTTTTTTTCAGACATATTCTTTGGATTTATTTTCTGTAAAACATATTCGCAATCGCTAATCCATCTAATGAATGCCGTGTCCGTTTTTCCCTCATAGGTTTCAATCACTATCGAATCGGTTCGAGTAGATGTAGTTTGCTTTTTTACGCCATCAATGGTGATTTCCGATATAAATTTTCCGGTTTTAAAATCCTTGCAATTGTTTTCTACATTATAGCAGGATATCAATAATAAGATAAGAGGTAGAATAAGTATTTTTTTCATATATTTTAGGAGCTTTTTCCTGCTATACGTTTTAATCTTTGCTTTTTTAAAGAAAAAAAGCAAAGGATTTCCACTTCTATCAGGGCTATAACTTTACGTTTTCAATTAATATTTTAGTTTTTACTCATATAAACTTTGCGAACTTTGCGAAAATCTTCGTGTCCTTGTGGTTAAACTTTATTCAATTTTAATATCATATTTTTCTAAAAGTCCAAAGATTCCTTCTCTTGAAAACTTCGCTTTCTTCATCTGATTAAATTCGGGATCAATTTTATAATTATAAGCAGAACTAAAATCAACAGCTGACAATTGGGTATCGTTAAAAATGGCGTTCTCTAAATTACAATTTTCAAAAACAGTATTAGAAAGAGTTGTTCCAATAAATGAAACTTCTTTTAAAGAACAGTAGTTGAAAGTTGTTTTTGGCATTTTTTTATTGGCAAATGACGAATAATCGAGAATACATTCTTGAAACGAAACCTGAAACAAAAAATCATCACACGCATGAAATAGTATACCTAGTAATTTACAATTTTTAAAGGTTACCGTTTTTAAACTAGTCCCTACCAATTGGGTCATCGAAAGATTGCAGTTTATAAATTCGCAATCCATAAAGGTATTGTAATTAAAATCGCTATTCGAGAAATCACAGTTCTTAAAAACACAACCGTCAAATTCACGATTGTTGATTTTGGAATTGATATAAACTTCTTTTTCAAAAGTTTTATGAATGTGAATTAGGTTTTCCATTAATTATCAAATAAGCCGTCCACAATTGTTTTTAATCCTTTAAAAATAAAATAAACCGCAACAATGCAAACGATAATTCCAATGGCTAAAACTAAATAATGCCAAACATTATTTTTATTCATAAAGGCATTGTATATGACAGATGGCCCAATAAAGAGTAGGGGTAAAGACAATGTTAGAAACCTGATTCCTTTTGCAAGAACTTTTTGATTTTTTGCCATTTTAATTTAGAATTTAGAGTTGTAACCATCAACAGCTTTTCTTACGCTTCCGAATTGATTTAATAAAGAAGAAGCCTCTTCATATGAAACAGGTATTTCTCCCATAATCATTTTTACGCCTCGATCGACCAATTTGTTGTTGCTCAGTTGCATGTCGACCATCTTGTTGCCCTTTACTTTACCAAGTTGAATCATAGCGGTAGTTGAAATCATGTTTAAAACTAATTTCTGAGCTGTTCCTGCTTTCATTCTAGAACTTCCCGTTACAAATTCAGGACCAACCACCACTACTATTGGAAACTTTGCTGTTACCGCTAGTGGACTTCCAACATTACACGTGATACAACCCGTACTGATATTTTTATGATTGCATGCCTCTAAACCACCAATTACATAAGGAGTGGTGCCCGAAGCAGCAATACCAATCACGATATCATTATCGTTGATAGTATGTTCTTCTAAATCTTTCCAAGCTTGAGTGGCGTTATCTTCGGCATTTTCTACCGCTCTGCGAATGGCTTTATCTCCACCTGCAATAATTCCGTTTACCAAATCGAATGGCACACCAAATGTGGGCGGACATTCAGAAGCATCTACTATTCCCAATCGGCCAGAAGTTCCTGCTCCAATGTAAAATAATCGTCCACCGAGTTTCATTTTAGAAACGATTTCAGTTACTAAAGCTTCAATTTGAGGCAAGGCGAGTTCTACCGCAAGCGGAACGGTTTTATCTTCTTGATTGATGTTAGACAACAATTCCTGAACAGACATTTTTTCTAAATGTTCGTATTTTGAGGATTGTTCAGTGGTTTTAGTGAAGTTCATTTTGTTAAATATTATCGAACGCATTCTATTTTAGCTTCTTTTGCAATAATAAGTTTAGAGTTATTAATTTCAGATTGAATTTTCTCCCAATTATCATTAAAATAGTGATGCAACTGTTTCAATGAAAGGTTGCCTAATTGAAAATAGATTATTTTCGGGGCATTTTCAGATATTAAAAAACGAGTATAAAAATCGGTATCTTTTGTTAAAATAATTAATTTGTTTTCTAATGCATAATTCCATATTTCAGTATCTGTCATTTGTAAGTTTATATCAGATACGAAAATAAATTCGTTGGAATTAAAAAAGCTAAAAAACTTTGGTAAATTAACATCAACTAAAAAAGAAGAATTCATAATTAGCTCGCTAGTTGAATATCATTTTTTGTAGTCGATAAATTTTTTAAAGCAAAAGCAATGCAAGCTTGAATATCTTCTTTTTCAAGGAATGGATAAGCTTCTAAAATAGAATTTATAGTATCACCGGCAGACAAATATTGCAAAATAGTTTCTACCGTTATCCTCATACCTCTTACGGTTGGCTTACCATTACAAACGTCTGGTTTTATGGTAATCCTTTCTAAAACAGATGTTTCCATGACTTTTCTGATTTTTACAAATTTAGTAAATTATTCAATATAAACTATAAAAAATACGCCAAACCAATTCCCAAAATAATCATCGAAACTTTTGCAATATTGAATTTATGTCCTTCGCTACTTTCAAAAATAATGGTGGACGAAATGTGAAATAATATTCCAATTACGATGGCTGTAATTTCTGTATAGTACTCATTTAAAAACGGAATATAATCAGACAAAACAGTTCCTAACGGAGTCATAATGGCAAACGTTATCATAAAAAATAGAATGGCTTTTTTGTTCAAATTGGCTTTGACAAAAAAAGTAGTTAGTATGATGGCAATTGGCAAATGATGCACCGCAATTCCAACGGCAAGTCCTTTATGATGGCTTACCGGTAGTCCTTCTAATAAGGCATGAATGCATAAACTAATAAAGAGCAACCAGGGTATTTGATTCATCACTTCATGACCATGAACATGACCGTGTTCAGCACCTTTTGAGAAAAATTCTAATATGATTTGGAAAAGTATTCCAATCATAATGAAAATTCCTATGGAATGATTCTCAGTTTTATATATTTCGGGCAACAAATGAACCACCGTAAGCGATAATAAAAAAGAGCCACTAAATGCCAATAGTAGTTTAAGATTGGTTTTGTTTTTTGGTTTTAAAAACAACGCAATCACATAGCCTAAAAGTACTGAAAGTAAAGGTAAAAGATAGTTCATTATTTAAAAAATAGAATTAATCGTTCACTATCTGTTTTATGGAATTTTTTTAATTTATAATCTCCAAATACTTCTAAAAGATAAATACCTGCTTGTTCCATCAATTCGGCAAAATCTTGTAAAGTCAAAGCACGAACTTTTTCTACAAAATGAAAATCATTGCCATTATCTTTAAAATCAATTTCTTTATAAATGTGATCGTCTATATAATAGCGTTTGATGTGAAAATCTATTCCATCAACTGTTTTTACTTCTTCTGGAATTAAGTTCGCTATGACTTGATTTACATTCATAAAATCAATAACACCAAAACCATATTCGGAAAGGCTTTCTTTCATGGCGATTAATGTTTTCAGGTTATCATCATCATTTTCGAAATAACCAAAACTGGTAAATAAATTAAAAATGGCATCAAATTTATCATCAAATGGAAGCCGCATATCATGCACCTGAAAATGCAAAGTATCATTACTGTTTTTACTCGCAATAGCAATACTGTTTTCTGATAAATCAGCTCCAATTACATCAAAACCCAACTGATTGAGATAAATAGCGTGTCTGCCTTTGCCACATGCTAAGTCTAATACTTTTGCTTTTTCGGGAAGATTGAGATAATGAGTCAAATTATCCATAAAAATTTGAGCTTCTCTATAATTTCTTTCTTTGTAAAGGATGTGATAATAGGGAGTATCAAACCATGAAGCAAACCAATTTTCTGATTTTTGATTCAATATTTGAGATTTTAAATTTATACTTTCTGACATTAATTCATTTACATTAATTCTGAGCGTGCAAATTTAATGTATTTTTGCCATGTATTTTAATTTTAGAATTTGAAATACAAATTAAATTAATTTTAGATTACACAATATTGTGTTGTCGTTACTGTAGAGAATGGAAAATTTTAAAATGATTGCCAAAACCTTTTTTGGTTTTGAAGAAATTTTGGCTAAAGAACTGCAACTGCTTGGTGCTCAAGAGGTAGAACAAGGAGTGCGAATGGTTAGTTTTAAAGGCGATAAAGGATTTATGTATAAAACCAACTTGTCGTTGCGCACCGCTTTAAAAATTTTAAAACCCATTTATTTCTTTAAAGCTACTAATGAACAAGCCTTGTATAAAGGGATTTCAGGAGTCAATTGGTCAAAATTAATCAATGCCAATCAGACATTTGTGATAGATGCAACGGTGCATTCGGAGTATTTTAACCACTCTGAATTTGTTTCCCAAAAATGTAAAGATGCCATTGTCGATCAGTTTAGAGAGCGTACAGGGCAACGACCTAGCATAGATAAAGTGTATCCCGATTTAAGAATTAATATTCATATCGATAAAGATCAGGTTTCAGTAGCACTAGATACTTCTGGAAATTCACTGCATCAGCGTGGCTATAGAACAGCTACTAATATTGCTCCAATAAATGAAGTTTTAGCCGCTGGAATTTTAATTCTTTCGGGTTGGGAGGGGCAAGGTCATTTTTTAGATCCGATGTGTGGTTCGGGAACATTCTTAGCCGAAGCAGCAATGATTGCTTGTAATATTCCTGCAAATATTAATCGTAAAGAATTTGCTTTCGAAAAATGGAACGATTGGGATAATGAACTTTTTGAGAGTATTAACTATAGTTTGCTCAAAAAAGTGAGAGAGTTTCATTACACCATAAAAGGATACGATAAAGCGCCAAGTGCTGTACAAAAAGCGAAAGCCAATATCAAGAATGCCAATTTGGAAGACTACATTACTATAGCAGAGGAAAACTTCTTTGATACTGAAAAAACCTCACAAGGCAAATTACACATGGTTTTTAATCCGCCTTATGATGAACGTTTAGATATTCACATGGAAGAATTTTATAAAAATATTGGCGATACGCTTAAAAAAAATTATCCAGGAACCGATGCTTGGTTTATCACTGCCAATCTTGAAGCTTTGAAATTTGTTGGATTGAAACCTTCTCGAAAAATTAAATTATTCAATGCCAGTTTAGAAGCGCGATTGGTAAAATACGAAATGTATGAAGGGAGTAAAAGAACGAAATTTGCTGTTAAATACAATCAGGAGAATTCTTCTGAAATAAATAATTCATAAACTATAAAGGTATAACAATGACAAAATTACAACTTAGAGCCTTTCTTTATCAGCTCACATCTTTTGCCGTATTATTTATTGGTTTCCGATTTTTGATAGCACATTATACTGCTATTACTGGATTTTGGATTCCATTAACGGCTTTTGTAGTAGGAACCATTTTAGCGCCAAAGTTTCAAGCTGTGAAAACCAAAGACGGCGAAAAACTTTTTATGAAATGGTTGTTTGTTAAAGGTATAAAAGAGGTAAAATAATTACTTCTTTTTATTGGTTTTTTCAGGAACTTTTAGTCCCACTTTCTTCTTGTAAATAGGAATAAAATAGGAAACGGTATAATTAAAACCGGCACCAAAATTACCGTTGTACGTTCTGTTAAAACCTGGAATATAAAGGTTGTCAAAAGTATCTGGCTTTTTGTTTGTAATGAGGTTATTCATTCTAAAACTAAAACCCATATAAAAATTATTAAAAACTTTAGCATTTACCCCTACAACTACTTCTAGCCATTGCGCCGTGAGCCCATTAAAAACTTCATTCGGGAAAACGGTAGGCGTATCTTCAAAATAAGGATTGGCATTATACAATTTGTAACTGTTTAATCGTTGGCTAAAAGTACTCACTCCGTATCGCATTCCGATATAGACTTTGTTTTCCATGTCTAACCAGTTCTCATAAAAGTTGTAATCAAATCCTACTCTAAAATAAGTGCCTTTTGTGGTAAAATTAAGCCGGGCATCATCAACCGTTTTATTTTCGTTTCCTAATTCTCCGGCTAGGTAATATTTTTTAGAGATTCTGTAATCGCCAACAACTTCCAAACCTTGGTATTTGTCTTCATAAAAAGATCGTGAAAGTTTGAATAAATCAATTCCTACACGCAAACCGTACCGATTCGTTTTTACCGGTATACTGTCTGTTTTTTTAGCTTGTGCCTGAATCATAAAGGATGACAACACGATGCAAATACTAAAAATATATTTTGATGTGTGTTTCATTTTCTGTTTCTAAATTAAATTTTTCAACTGTAATGTCTTTAATCCAAGTTCCACTAGTGTTGTTTGGATTATTGTTTAAAACAAAAGCGTTGGGTAAATCTGGATTATTATTAAGGTCAAAAAGTATTTTATACCCACAAGCTCGAGAAACATAAACGGTTTTAGTTGAATAGTTAAACTGAATGACATCTTTAAAAATTAAAGCAGGATTAGTATTACCTGTATTTAAAGTAAATGTATACTTAGTACTAGTAGTAGTTAATTGTAACGGAACTTCAATTTTGCTGCCAGTTACATATACTATTGGGAGGTTTAAACCATCTCCTCCAAATGACAAATTAGTTACATTTTTTTTATTTTCTCGGTTGTCGTTATCGTAAAATTCAATAATAAGTCGTGGAGTAGTGGGCGTATTAGCATCGCAAATATCATCCTTTTCACAACTTGAAAAAGAGTAAGATATAAGGATAATAAGTAGAAGTAATTTTTTCATAAATCTTTATTCTCAATGGCAATTTCAATTTAAATGACAATGGCAAAAATCAATTTTAATAACTGAAATCTAAAATCAGCAATCTATAATTTTCTCTCCAAAAGTACAACATTTTCAACGTGATGCGTTTGCGGAAACATATCTACTGGTCGCACTCGAGTCACTTTGTATTTCTCGTCCATTAAAGCTAAATCTCTTGCTTGTGTTGCCGAATTACAACTGACATATACAATTTTATCTGGAGCAATTTTCATAATTTGTTCTACCACATCTTTGTGCATACCATCACGTGGAGGGTCAGTAATAATTACATCGGGTTTGCCATGTTGTGCTATAAAACTTTCGTTAAAAACGACTTTCATATCGCCTACAAAAAATTCGCAATTCGTTATTTCGTTGCGTTTGGCATTGGCTTTAGCATCAACAATGGCTTCGGGAACACTTTCTACTCCAATTACTTTCTTGGCATTTTTAGATACAAATTGAGCAATAGTTCCGGTTCCGGTGTACAAATCATACACAATTTCATTGCCCGTTAAACCAGCAAATTCTCTAGTAATTTTATACAATTCATAAGCTTGAGCTGAATTGGTTTGGTAAAAACTCTTGGCATTGATACTGAATTTCAAGCCTTCCATTTCTTCTAAAATATACTCGCGACCTTTGAATAATTTTACGTCTTGGTCGTAAATGGTGTCGTTTGGTTTTCCGTTGATGACGTATTGAAGCGAGGTAATTTCAGGGAAACGATGGGCAAGAAAATTCAAGAGTAACTCCCGTTTGGTTTTATCTTCTTCAAAAAACTGAATCAAAACCATGATTTCTCCCGTTGATGCGGTTCGAATCATTAAAGTTCTCAAAAAGCCTTCGTGCGCTCTTGGGTTAAAAAACGATAAATCATTTTCATTAGCAAAAGTTCTAATTTCATTACGAATCGCATTTGAAGGTTCTTCCTGCAAATGGCATTTGGTAATATCAAGAATCTTGTCCCACATTTTCGGAATATGAAAACCCAAGGCATTTCTATTTCCTAAATCTTCGGTGCTTTCTATTTCTTTTTCGGTAAGCCAACGGGCGTTAGAAAACCCAAATTCCATTTTGTTTCGGTAAAAGAATTGTTTTTCAGAACCTAAAATCGGTTCCAATTCAGGAAGTTCAATTTTTCCGATGCGTTGCAAATGGTTTTTTACTTCATTTTGTTTGTAATACAACTGCTGGCTGTACTTCATGTTTTGCCATTTACAACCGCCGCAAACGCCAAAATGTTCGCAGATAGGTTCTATTCGATGTTCTGAAAATTCGTGAAAACGAACTGCTTTTCCTTCGTAATAGGCTTTACGCTTTTTGAAAGTTTGCACGTCTACCACATCACCAGGAACCACATTAGGAATAAAGATAACTTTTCCGTCTGGAGCTTTTGCTACCGAAACGCCTTTTGCACCAGCATCAAGGACTTTTATATGATCAAAAACGATTTTGTCTGTATTTTTCTTAGCCATGGCGCAAAAATAAGAGTTTGAATGGTTTTATAAATTCAAATGGGGAATTATTTTTGAAAAGACTGTAAATATTTGGTGTGGTATATTTTTATTGACCTCAAATGGAGTTAAAAACAATCAATTTATCTTTTAGGTTCTGAAAAGATGTACCGCAGATTCGCAAATTAAAGGTGTACTGATGTTTTTAAAATTGGATACTCAGGGTTAGCTATTTTTAGTTTTTATTGAGGTACGGTTTACTTAGTCAGTTCGATCCCTTCGTGTGAAAATCCGCGCTAGCGGTTTAACAATTTAGTAAATTGAAATAATTGCTGATAAATAAAAAAGTGTTTTTTTATATTTTGTATAATTAAGCGGTAGCGATTTTCACTACCGCTTTAATCCAATGCTGTTCCTTTATTTTGTTACAGTAGTCGTTGTTGGAGTATAAATGCTAAATGTTAATGAAGCAATTAATCCGTTTATAAAAGTTTGTCTTGTGTGAACAGTATAATCTGTCGCACCATCAGCCATAGCTTTTGAGTCTGAAACACCAACTGGTGCTAAGCCTCCGATTACATAGTGGTTCCACTTGGTCACTTGTCTGTTTCCTTGTGCACCTTTTCCAACTACGCTTGTGTATGAAAAACAAGACGTTAAAATTACTGACACTGCAAATGCAATTGACAAAACTTTGAATGTTCTTTTCATTCTTTTAAAATTTTTAAAGTTATTTATTTAATTACCCACGATGAGTTCTAATTGCGCATTATTTATTCGGTTTCTATGCTTTTCCGTTTAATATCTAGATAATTTAATTCTTTTTCAATTTTCTTGTTTTCTTGTTTTACAAACAATGTCTGACAACTCGTTTATTTGTCTCCCATTATCAAACCCATCTCCCTATTTGGGATAACTTCAGCAAACAATTGCTATTTATTATTTATATTCTTTTTTTTAAATAGAACTAGTTCACCTTTAGTCTTAGTAAAGCACAACAAAAACGGCTATATTCAAAAAACATTGAATATAGGCTGTCTCAGCACTTTTCATTAAAACGTTGTGGTATTTGTTTTTTTGAACTAGAGCTAAAATAGTAAAAAAAAGGAAATAAATACTTATTTTTTATAAAATAACCTTCTAATGCAAAAAGGAAGTTCTAGCTGCATCAATTGCGGGTTTTGTTTCAGCGGCAAGTTGTACGTCATGAGATTTAGTATTTGTTGGTTATATGTCATTATTATCAACACTTACCAAATTTAAATCAAATAAGTTTGCAAAAAGAAAACTTTTAAGTACGTTTGTACCATGAAAATCCTTGTAAAGAAAACGATTCTATTTTACACTGAAAAATATCCAATTGCAAAAACTCAATTGTTGATTTGGTATATTGAATTTTCAAAGTTAGATTTTCAAAATTTTAATGAACTCAAACGAGTTTATGGAAATGCAAGTATAGTAAACAATGAAAGGGTTGTTTTCAATATTAAAGGAAATGATTTTCGATTAATAGTTTCAATAAACTTTTTGCAAACTGCATGTTATGTAATTTGGTTTGGTACTCACAAAGAATACGATAAAATTAATGTAGAAACCATTGCTTTTGATATTGCAATCTTAAATTATAAAAAGCTATAACTATGAACTGGAAAGTATTAAAAACAGAAGAAGATTATAATAACGCTTCTTTGAGATTGATGGAAATATTCCATGCAAATCCTAACACGCCAGAAAGTGACGAGTTAGATTTATTAATGGTTTTGGTAAAAGATTATGATGATAAACATTATGAATTGCCTGAACTAGATGCTTTAGAAGTTATTAAGTATAAAATGCAAGAAATGGGCATGAAAGCAAAAGATCTTGAGCCAATAATTGGAAGCAAAGGACATGTTTCTTCTATTCTTTCAGGCAAACGCGAAATCACTTTAAAAATGGCGCAAAAACTTAAGAATTATTTCAGCATTCCAGCCGAAGTTTTTTTACATAACACATAACAAAAGTTCAATTTAGCTAGATTTTTTTAGGCATTTCCGCCTACAAGTTTATTTTTCTCACATTATCAGAACTCTCACCCTAAATTCGGTTAGCTTTAGCTAATAAATTACTAAATAGGATTAAATTTCAAAAAGATTAAAAGTTTGAATGGTTTTATAAATTCAAATGGGGAATTATTTTTGAAAAAGAGGTGCGATTTATAAATCTTTGCAATATTCTCCGGGTTTTACTTCCTTAAACCCAAGTCTCTTTAAGTACCTGAAATAACTCAAATTATTTCCTTTGGCAACGACTTTAGTATAGCCTAAATCTATGAATTTTTGTTTCAAATTAAAATATACATATTTGCCGTTTTTAAAATCTTTGTATTCGGGTAATACATAATCTAAACCAACATGAAGTTCATTGGTGTTTTCTCGATGGGCTAAGAACAAACCAGCAACCGACATGTTTCTTAAAATATAAAAGCTCACTGTATTCCTGTCAGGATGGTAGGAGAATCCTGGAAGAATTTTTTGAATATTGCTATCGTGAAATCTCAAAAAACGTTTCAAATACTCACTTTCGGCATTAATTTCAAGAATTTCAAAAGTTTCTTTTTTAGAATATATTTGAACTAAATAGTAAATATCTACTAGAAGAATAATACCATTTAGAACACCAACAGGATAGGCATTTATTAAGAATCCATATGCAGAAAATAGGAATGCACCAATACAATTAATCCATCTGAATTTGATAATAGAATTCATCATCATAGAAACCATGATAATTACTGAGGCTGTGTAGCCCATCCATTGTAAATAATCAATTTGCATACAGTTGTTTTTAATCGAATAAATCAGAAGACAAATAGCGATCGCCACGGTCACAAATAATAGCAACCACCACACCTGATTCTAACTGATTGGCTATTTTTAGTGCGGTAGCTACTGAACCACCGCTACTCATTCCTGCAAAAACACCTTCTTCTTTTGCTAATCTTTTGGTCATTTCTCGTGCTTCTTGTTCGCTTACTTCAATAATAGTATCTACTTTTGAAGCATCAAAAATTTTAGGTAAATATTCTTGAGGCCATTTCCGGATTCCAGGAATTTGGGAGCCATCACTAGGCTGCGCACCAATGATTTGTATGTTTGGATTTTTTTCTTTTAAATACGTTGAAGTCCCAATAATAGTTCCTGTTGTTCCCATTGCAGCTACAAAATGAGTAACGGTTCCTTCGGTATCATTCCAAATTTCTGGACCAGTTGTTTTGTAATGCGCTTTCCAGTTATCGTCATTGGCAAACTGGTTCAACATAAAGTAGCCTCCTTCAGCCATTTTTTTGTCAGCATAATCCCGTGAACCAATAATACCTTCGCTAGCAGGCGTTAAAATTACGGTTGCACCATAAGCACGCATGGTTTGTGTACGTTCTATAGTTGAATTTTCAGGAAGAATTAGTTCTATTTCTAAATTAAATAATTGTGCAATCATGGCCAATGCAATTCCAGTGTTTCCGCTGGTAGCTTCAATTAGTTTATCCCCCTTTTTTATGTCGCCTCTTTCTATAGCCGATGCTATCATGTTGAAGGCGGCTCGGTCTTTTACACTTCCGCCGGGATTATTGCCTTCGAGTTTTAATAGCAGTTTTACATTTTTATTTTTTATTAATGAAGTCGATTCCATCAATGGCGTATTTCCAATAAGATCTGATAACTTTTGAGGCTTCATACTATTTTAATTCTTTTATTTTTACTTCAGTAATTGTAGTATTGGTTACGATAGATTTTTCGGGAATCGATTTTGTAATCCAAGTGTTACCTCCAATAATACTATTTTTTCCTATAACAGTATCTCCTCCTAAAATGGTTGCGTTGGCATAAATGCAAACATTTGTTTCAACAGTTGGATGTCGTTTAGCGTTTTTCATGCTTTTACTTACACTCAAAGCGCCTAAAGTTACACCTTGGTAGATTTTTACGTGTTTTTCGATAACAGTAGTTTCGCCAATTACAATTCCTGTGGCATGATCTATAAAAAAGGGAGTGGCAATAGTGGCACCGGCATGAATATCGGTTCCTGTAATGCGATGTGCATACTCACTCATCAATCTAGAAAATAATAATAAATCGAGTACATACAATTCATGACTTAATCTGTAAATAGCTATAGCATAAAAACCAGGATACGCAAGATATACTTCTTCAATACTATTAGAAGCAGGATCGTTTTCTAGAATGTAAGCTGCATCTTCGTTCAGTCTTTCTAAAACAACCGGCAATTTTGCTAGAAATTTATCCCAGTTTTCATTGCAAAGTTCACTGGTTTTTTTGCAGGCAATACTAGAAATTTCTTTAAACTGTTTTTCTAATTCATTAATGCTTTCCTCAAGATGTGCTTTTGAATCGAATAAAGTGTAAAACAGTTTTTCGGTAAAAGCTTCTGTTTTGGTTTTAATTCCATAATTAATTGAAGTGTGTAGCTTCAAGGAATCTATATTTTGAATAATACTATTTTTTGTCACCATTAAAAAAGTTAATGTTATCTATGGCATAAAAGTAATATGTTTTTTAGGAACTCAAACCAATTTTATAAAAAATACAAATATTGTTTGAAAAACGGAATAATTTAACCCTAGTTACTCAAATAAAAAGAAGTTATTCTAAAGTTAATTTGATCATTTTAAATACCCATTTGCCTATTATTGAATGTAATCTGTAAACAGAAAGTGTTTGTCTTTTGAATATTTTCGATTAATTAATATTAAATTTGGATGCTAATTAGATGATTTCTCTCTAAAAGAAGGAATAGTAAAGGCAAATATTTAAAAAACTTTTAAAATGTCAGTTGTTGAAAAAACAAAATCGGAAGCAATAATCGCTTTAGAAAACAAATATGGGGCACACAATTACCATCCGTTACCAGTAGTTTTAAGTAGGGGAGAAGGAGTGTATGTATGGGATGTAGACGGGAAGAAGTATTATGATTTTTTATCGGCTTATTCGGCTGTAAATCAAGGTCATTGCCATCCTAAAATTATTGGTGCAATGATGCATCAGGCTCAAAAATTGACATTAACCTCCCGTGCTTTTTACAACGATCAGTTAGGACCTTATGAAGAGTTTTTGACAAAATATTTTGGTTTCGATAAAGTTTTACCAATGAATACTGGTGCAGAAGCTGTTGAAACTGCCATAAAACTTGCCAGAAAATGGTCCTATGAAGTAAAAGGGATTTCAGAAAATGAAGCGCAGATTATTGTTTGTGATGGCAATTTTCATGGACGAACAACTACTATAATTTCATTTTCAAATGATGCAAATGCTCGTAAGAACTTTGGTCCGTATACAAATGGATTTATTTCGATTCCTTATGATGATATTGAAGCTTTAGAAAATGTTTTAAAATCTTCAAAAAATTGTGCTGGTTTTCTTGTAGAACCTATTCAGGGTGAAGCGGGCGTTTATACTCCAGCAAGTGATTATATGATGCGCGCTAAAGAATTATGCAATAAATATAATGTATTGTTTATTGCCGATGAAATTCAAACTGGTATTGCTAGAACAGGATCACTCTTAGCTGTTTGTGGAGATTGTACTTGTGAAAATCATTGCGAACGACAAGCAACTTATGCCACACCTGATATATTAATTTTAGGGAAAGCCATCTCAGGCGGAGCCTATCCCGTTTCTGCGGTTTTGGCTAATGATACAATAATGAATGTTATAAAACCTGGGCAACACGGTTCTACTTTTGGTGGAAATCCTATAGCTGCAGCCGTTGCAAAAGCAGCCCTAGAAGTTGTAACAGATGAGAATTTAGCTCAAAACGCCAGAGTTTTAGGTAAATTATTCCGAAGTAAATTAAACGAATATATCAAAACAAGTTCAATTGCAACCTTAGTAAGAGGAAGAGGGTTGTTGAATGCTGTGGTTATAAACGACACTGAAGAAAGTGATACGGCTTGGAATATTTGTATGTCATTAAGTGATAGCGGGTTACTGGCAAAGCCCACTCACGGTAATATTATTAGATTTGCCCCTCCATTAGTAATTAACGAAGAGCAACTTCTTGATTGCGTTGCAATTATTATAAGAACATTGCAACAATTTGAGAAGTAGTACTAATAAAAAATCCTTAATAGAATGGTTTTTTGTTTATTAGTAAATTTTTTTTTTTGCTACCTTTTTAAAGAAAAATGACCTCGATGTTCTTTTCCGTTTGCTCTTGTTACTACAAACCAATAGTCAGTTGAAGGAAGATTCTTGCCATCAAGTGTTCCATCCCAGCTAGAACTGTTTTTTAATAATTGTTTGATGAGTTTACCGTATCGATCAAAGATTTCAATTTTTAAATTGGGTTCGTTCTCTGAAAATTTAATTTTCCAATTGTCATTAGAGCCATCTCCATTTGGGGTAAAAAACTTAGGATACATCAAAAGATATACTTCCTCTTTAACTATTCCGCAACCATTTTTGTCTCTTACATAAATAATAAATTCCCCTTTATTTAAGTCTGAAAATTGATTGTTATCTTGATAATCTGTTCCGTTAATTGAATATTCATAATTGCCCTCACCCGATACATAAATAGTAATCCTATTTTCAGTATCCGTCCAATCAATAGTTTCTACATTGGTAATTTGGGCTTTGTTTGAAGATATTATAGTAATATTTTTTGTAGTTGAGCATGAAGTTGTACCATAGTCTTTTGTAACGGTTACAAAGTAAGCTCCAGATTGTTTTACTTTAATAGTAGAAGTTTTTTCTCCCGTTGACCATAAATAGGTATCAAAGCCTGAATCAGCTTCTATTTTAGATGAAATTCCTTTGCAAATAGACCAGTTGTCTTTCATGTTCATTTTTGGTTTTTCAAGAATTTCTAATTTAACTTTGAATAAGCTTGAACAACCAGTAGTTCCTATTACTCTGATATAAATTATTTCATTGTTGGAAGTATTCAAATACAAAGGATTAATTGTATTTGAGTTTCCTAAAGCAGCATCTTTTGGATCAGTATAATAACTGTACGTATAATTGTCAGTGCCTAAATAACTTGAAATTTCATTATTCTTTTCTGAAAAATCAAATAGTACTTTACCATCATAATCGTCATCACATTTTATAAAATCTGTTAAGGTTTTCTGATTAATAGGATTTACAACTAGTGTCAATTCTGAAATGGTAAAACAAGTATTAGTATCAGAAACCTTTGCAAAAACGATTTGATTGTTGATGGTATTCGAAAATGAATTTGGATTCGTAATAGCTATTCCATTATTCAAATCTTGTGATGATTTAAAATACTGAAAAGTTAGATTAGCCGATGCATTAATTTGAGTTTTAGCATCATCCAAATCAAAAGTTTGAATTCCGTTTAAAAAACTATCGCATTTAGATAAAACCGAATTACTAACAATCGGTTTAGGATTAACGTTCAAAATAATTTTAGAAAGAGAAGAACAATTATTTGCGGTATTTAAAACTCTAACATAAATAGTTTGAGGGTTTATTTCGTTTTCAAAACTGGATGGATTACTTATTTTATTGGTTTGTAATAAAGCATCATTTTCATTTTTAAAATAACTAAAAGTATAGTCAGGTAAATTTATAATTTCAGCTTGTTTTAACGACAAATCAAATGTTTCTTTTCCGTCTGAATTGTCATCACAGAGCGAATAATTTACTTCTTGAGCAATAACGTTAGCATTTGGATTGACAATTACAGTTTGATTTTGAGTAGATTTATTTCCATTTCCGTCATCGTAATTCCAAACGATAGTATACGTTCCTGCTAAATCATAAACCAACGGATTTGTGGTTGTACCCGTGATTGTTCCAGCGCAATTGTCAGTCGCTGTAGGTATAGTGGAAACGATTGCATTACAAGTTTCTGTAATCGTAGGAAGAGAACTTAAATTAGGAATGGGAGCGGTGGTGTCTCCAACAAGTACATCAACGGTTACAACTCCATCACAACCTCCTGTTCCTGTTATATTACAACTGTATTTGCCAGTGTTTAGTGCGGTTGCATTGGTTATTGTTGGGTTTTGGTCTGTTGAGGTAAAACCGTTTGGACCTATCCAAGCATAATTTGTTCCTCCTGAAGCTTTTAATTCTAAGGTACTTCCTATGCAGATTGGGGAATTGGAGGAGGTTTCAGGTGAAGATAAACAATCTTGAAACTCTGCAATAAATAGTCCATAACCATATGGATCGTGAGTGCCTATGGTACCAAATGGCAAAGGATCTCTAAAGCCACTATAAGTAGTGTTTCCTATAATATATAATTTGTTTTTTTTAAAGAAAATATCTTGAGGAAAATCTTGGTAATCGCTTCCATAATAGGTGCCCCACTCAATACCACCATTTGTGTTGAATTTTGCAATAAATCCTTCGTCAGATCCATTCGTTTTATTTTGGTAAGAGTTTAGAGTAGAAATATCTTTATCACTTCTTGTGTTTCCAGTGATGTATATATCTCCATTCGGAGAAACAAATCCACTACTACATCTGTCATTGGTTTGAATCGAAATGTCTGAACCAAAATAAGTTCCCCATTGAATTTGACCAGTTGAATTAAATTTTGCTACGAAAGAATCAACGCTACCAACAGCTTGATTTAATTTAAAGGCTCCTGGAGTTGCTATTAAATTTATACTATTTGTTAATCCAGTGATATATATATTATTTTTTGCATCTACTCCTAAACCTTTTATTTGATCTAAATAATCGGAAACTGAAATTGAAAAAGAGGCATCGCCTCCATAGTAAGTGCACCAAAGGCGTTGTTCTCCACTAGAATTAAGTTTTAAAATAAATCCATCCATATTATGAATTTGATTTTGATGAGTTCCCGCAGTTGTTATGTTTGGAGTATAAGTATCGACTTCTCTATATTGGCCAGCAAAAATCAAGTTACCGTTATTGTCAACTGCTGAATAGTTTATTTTTCCGGGAAAATAAGTTCCATAAGTTCTTGCTCCCGCTGCTGTGAATTTTGCTATAAAACCACATCCATAAAAATCATAAAGGATGTTTTGTTGATATGCATTTGGTGTTGATATTCCTGTTTTACTATATGTTTCGCCAGCAATTATTATATTTTCATCTGAATCTAAACTGATTGTGTGAATTTGTTCATTTCTTTCACCACCATAAAAAGTACCCCAAATTCTTTGACCATTAGCATCAAACTTCATCATTAATCCTTCACTATTGAAGCCTGATTCATATTGTTTGAATGAATTAGCTGTTGTTAGTATAGCAGCCGTAGGGTTTGTATTAAAGGTGTCGCCAACAATATAAAGTTCGTTTTTTGAATTAACAATAGCATCACTAATGTTTGTGTAGCCAACAGTATTTCCAGATGAATTTGATACATAAGTTCCCCATAATCTCTGTCCATTTTGATTTAACTTAGCAATAAAAGCACTAGACCCTGTAGACAGAAAATTTTGAAATGTTCCTGATGTTGCTATATTATTATTAAAAGAATTAGCTTGCCCTGTAAAGAAAACATTTCCATTATTGTCAACTGTAATAGAATTTGCATCAAATGATCCTGAGTTAACACTGTAATAAGTCCCCCAAAGCCTCACAGGAACAGGATCAATAATCAAAGTTTTATCAGAAATAGTTTCGGCATTCTCAAAACCATAAATATTTGCCTTTATTCTTCTATAACCAATAGCAATTTCTTTTTTTTCGTTTCCGTTTTCTGTCCAACTCATGGGTAGGGTTTCTTCCATTTTACCAAAACGAACTTTCATCTTGATTTTGTTGTTGGCTAAATCGGTTTGAGCACCTTTAAATTTCATTTGGATATCTGAAGTTTTTCCATTCGGATGCACGATGAAATTATACTCTACTGATTTTAATGAGTCTTTCGGAATGAAAAATACAACATCAATATTGGGATAGATATTTTTATAGGTAAGTTGTTTGAATTTGTGAACATTGGTAACGCCTTCTGGTTTGCTAACGACATTGTAATAATTATCATAATCGGTAGATTTTCCTTCTTTAATAAATTCGACATTTGGATTTGAATTCACAAAATCAATATCTATTCGATGGTAAATGTATTCTAAAGTATAATCAAGAAATTTGTCTTTATCATTATTTAGAAAATCTGTAGGACGTTGTTTTTTCTTTTGCTTTTCAGTCAATGGATGTTTTTTAGTTTCGTAAACATCATACGAAAAGCCATTTTTTCTCAACTGAACATTCAAACCACTTGAATTCAATAGAAATTTTACAGCAGGATTGGGCCTTCCTTTTTGGTCAATAATCTGACCTTTGTTTTCTGCAAAACCTATATTTTGGTTTTTCTTTTGAGCAAATAATTGAAAGGATAAAAATGCTATGAAGGCGAGTACTTTATATTTCACGTTTTCAGCTTTTAAACTTTCGTAAAAGTAAATAAATATTTTACAAATAATGACCAATATCTCCTACTTTTGCCTAAAATAGATTTTCATTGACTACAAAACTCTTCCTAATAACGCCACCCTTTACCCAGCTGAATACACCATATCCAGCGACGGCGTATATCAAAGGATTTCTGAATACTAAAAATATGGAGTCGGTTCAAGCGGATTTGGGTATTGAAGTGATTTTAGAATTATTCTCGAAAAAGGGTTTAGAAAATTTGTTTCAATCCAATAACCAACCAACAACAGACAATTGTAAACGAATACTAGCATTACAAGACGAATACATCAAAACAATCGATTCTGTAATTGCTTTTCTACAAGGTAAAAATCCAACATTAGCGCTACAAATTTGTCAAGAAGATTATTTGCCAGAGGCCTCTCGATTCTCGCAATTAGAAGAATTAGATTGGGCTTTTGGTTCAATGGGAACCCAAGATAAAGCCAAACATTTAGCCACTTTATACCTCGAAGATATTTCCGATTTTATCGTAGAATGTGTCGATGAAAATTTTGGTTTTAGTCGTTACGCAGAACGATTAGGCAGAAGTGCCAATTCGTTCGATGAAATATACGAAGCTTTACAAAAAGAGCCAACTTATATCGATGAAATTCTGATTTCGATTTTAAAGAAAAAAATGGAGATCATCCAGCCTACATTATTCTTGATTTCGGTTCCATTTCCAGGGAATTTATATAGTGCTTTTCGATGTGCGCAATGGGTCAAAAAGCATTATCCAAATATCAAAATTGCTATGGGTGGTGGTTTTCCTAATACTGAATTGCGTTCGCTTTCTGATAAAAGAGTTTTTGAGTTTTTCGATTATATTACTTTAGATGACGGAGAATTGCCAATTCAATTGCTAATTGAAAATGAACAAGGTGTAATAGATAAGGAATATAAACGGACTTTTCTTTTAGAAAACGGAAAAGTAGTTTATAAAAATAATTCATTAAAAATGGATTACAAACAATCTCAAGTCGGTACTCCTGATTATTCGGATTTATTACTGGATAAATACATTTCGGTAATTGAAATTGTAAATCCAATGCACCGCATGTGGAGCGACGGACGTTGGAATAAACTTACTATGGCTCATGGGTGCTATTGGGGGAAATGCACGTTTTGTGATATTTCGTTAGATTACATCAAAATATATGAACCTGTTGCCGCTAATTTAATTGTAGACCGAATTCAAGAGCTATCCGAGAAAACGGGTCAAAACGGTTTTCATTTTGTAGATGAAGCAGCCCCGCCTGCCCTAATGCGAGAAGTAGCTTTAGAAATTTTACGTCGAAAAATTTCGGTCACTTGGTGGACCAATATTCGATTTGAGAAGAGTTTTACTAAAGATCTATGTTTGTTATTAAAAGCTTCGGGTTGCATTGCTGTTTCTGGAGGATTAGAAGTCGCTTCTGACCGATTATTAAAACTAATAGACAAAGGCGTAACTGTTGAACAAGTAGCAAAAGTAACTCGAAATTTCACTGAAGCTGGAGTTATGGTTCATGCGTATTTAATGTATGGATATCCTACACAAACCATTCAGGAAACCATTGATAGTTTAGAAATGGTGAGACAATTGTTTGAAATAGGAGTCTTGCAGTCGGGTTTTTGGCATCAATTTGCCATGACTGCCCATAGTCCTGTTGGGATGTATCCGGATCAATTTGGTGTTCTAAAAGAAACAGAAAATATCGGTTCTTTTGCGAATAACGACATTAATTATAGTGATAAAACAGGAATTAACCACAATCAATTTAGCTTTGGATTAAAGAAATCATTATTCAATTTTATGCATGGCATTTGTTTTGATTATCCTTTGCAAGATTGGTTTGAGTTTAAAATTCCAAAAACGAAAATTCCGGAAGACTTTATTTTTAAAGCTTTACATGAAGAAGTAGAGTTTAACGTAAAACCAACGGCAAAAATAGTTTGGCTAGGAGGAAAGCCAATTGTAGCGTATTTCACTAAATCAAAAAAAGGAAGCTCTTGGGAGATGATGAGGTTAACTTTTCATGACAAAAAAGAAAGTTTCACTATTCAAGTAGATAAATTAGAAGGTGAATGGCTAGTTGAAATGCTACAAAAATTAGCTATTAAGACTTCTAAAATTTATTCTTTTGAGGAAGTAAAGTTAGATTTTGAGACTAGTTTAGAAGATTTTGAATTGTTTTGGCATTCTAAACCAATTAACTCTTTAAGAAATTTTGGACTCTTACTTTTATAAAGTAATCTTTTTAAGAATATATTTCGCATACAAAATCTTAATTAATTGAAAAATATCTATATTTATAGCCTATTTTGTTATGAATTCTACCCAAGATTCTATGAATAAACTGTATAACCTTAAAATATATTCGAAATTATTATTTTTGATTATAACTACAAGCTTTCTTTTCTTTTTACTTTACATTTTTCTGTACGTTTATACCATACAACAAGAAAAAGAAGTATATAAGACAACAAATTCACTTTTCAGTGACGAAGTATCCAATTTATTTGAATTAAATTCGAAAACGCATTTAGCCACTTTAACTGATGTGACATTTTGGGATGGTTTGTATGATTTTGCAAAAACGAAAGACATAAGTTGGTACAATAGGTTTGTTTTTGAAGAATTTGAATCCTATGATGTAGAATATATTGGAGTATATGATGTCAACAATAAGTTTGTAATTAAAACGTCGACTCCAGAAATTAAAACTGAAAATTTCATTCCAAAACAAGTTTTAACGGACCTATACTCTAAGAAAGTATCACGATTTTTCATGAAAATTCCTGAAGGAGTTATTGAGGTCTTTGCGGCAACAATTCATCCTTCTGATGACCCTAAAAAAGATAAGCACAAACCATCAGGCTATTTTATTATGGCTAGACTTTTAAATAAAAACTATTTTAATAATCTTCAGAAAATTAGTAGTTCTCAGGTAAGTTTAGTTTACAATGATACAGATACTATTTCTGATAAAGATAACGTAACTAAAGTTTTAGTACTAAAAGATTGGAGCAATAAAGCAATGTCTGAAATAGTTTTTAAAAGACCATTTAATTTAGATTTTAGAAGTACAAAAAAAATACTTTCAATTATTATCCTTGCGTTTATTTTAAATATTATCGTGTATCTGTATTATTCTAGAAAATGGATGTATGGCCCTTTAAAAACGATTACAAGTATTTTAGAGACAGGAAATGAGGATTCAATAAAAATTTTAAAGAAATCGCCTGGTGAGTTTGGTTATATTGGAAATCTCTTTGAGGAAAATAGTAATCAACGAAAACAATTGGTTATTGCAAAACAAAAAGCAGAAGAAAGCGACAAATTGAAATCGTCATTTTTGGCTAACGTTTCTCATGAAATTAGAACTCCAATGAATGCCATTATTGGTTTTAGCGATTTATTGAATGATGCCGGTTTAAGTAAAAAAGACAAATCAGAGTATTTACAAATTATCAGGAATAGTGGAAGTAATTTAGTTTCAATAATAGAAGATTTACTTGAAATGTCTAAGATTGATGCCAACCAAATTTCAGCTAAGTTAGTTGGTTTTGATTTAAATAAGTGCATACAGGATTTATACGACACAATAAAAGTAACCATTCCAGTTGAGAAAAAAATTGATTTTTATGTTATTGATAACCTAAATCCTATAACAAAAAATATACTTTCTGATGAAGTTAAATTAAAACAAATTATCACTAATTTAATTACCAATGCAATTAAATATACTAATAATGGGAAAGTAAGTTTTGGTTATGAAGTTTATGAAAAAGACAAAACTATAGTGTTTACAGTAAAAGATTCTGGCGTAGGTATTGATAAGAAAAATATTGACATTATTTTTGATCGATTCAGAAGAATTGAGGATGATTTTTCAGTAGAATTAAGTGGGCTAGGGCTTGGTTTATCTATATGTAAAGCATACGTAGAAATGCTAGGAGGTGCAATTCAAGTAGAATCCATAATTGGAGAGGGTTCTACTTTTGTATTCACAATTCCGTTACAATATGATAAAAATGATTTGCCCAAAAAAACCGATGAAGAACTACTAAATGATATTGAATCGAATAGCGATATAATCATATTGATAGCCGAAGATGATAATATTAATTTTTTACTCCTCAAAAAGATTCTAGAATTAAAGAATTACACTACAATTAGAGCTGTAAACGGGCAAGAAGCGGTAACAATTTGCTCTACAAATCCTGCAATTGATTTGGTGTTTATGGATATTAAAATGCCAGTAATGGATGGGTATACCGCTTTTGAAAAAATCAAAGTTTTTTTACCCAATTTGCCTGTAATTGCTCAGACTGCACATTCATCGTCAGAAGATAAAGAAAGAGTTTTAAAAGCAGGTTTTACGGATTATATTACAAAACCTTTAGACAAAGAAAAGATATTTGAATTATTAGATGATTTATTTAGGAAGAATAAAAAATAGTTTTTTTAAATATTATTGATTGTCCTTTTTTTGTTATAATCT
>CANGUZ010000029.1 GCA_947457255.1 Flavobacteriaceae bacterium | reverse complement strand
GGAAATTCATCTAAATCATTTAAGATAATAGTTACTAGTGCTGGGCTTACTTTTTGAATAAAAAAATCTTTAATAAAAGCCTCTTGATCCTCTGAAATTTCATCTTCATTGATCATAAAGATGTTTTCATCCTGGAGTTTTTTATCAATGGCACTTAATATTTTAAGACTTTCTGATTGTTGTTTTATAACTATATCAGTAATGTCTTTCAGTAATTGTTTAGCACTAATTCCTCCTAAAACCTTTTCTCCGGTATCGCCCGATAAACTTAATCTTCTAATTGCGGCAAAACGAACTCTAAAAAACTCATCTAAATTATTGGAGAAAATTCCTAAAAAACGAAGTCTATCTAATAAAGGTACTGTTTCGTCTCCTGCTTCTTGTAAAACTCTAGCGTTAAATGCAAGCCAACTTTTCTCTCTATCAATATATCTATTATTATTAATCATTTCTTATCTTAAATCTTTGGGAAATATTATTTTCATGGTCTTACCTTTTCCTATAGACTGCCAATTTTCTGAATTAAATTGTAATGCAACAAATCCTGAAGTTGAAACATTTTCTATAAAAATATCTCCAAATTTATTAACAAAATTTGTAATAGCCTCATTATGCCCAAAAAGAATAACATTATCATAACTATTATTAAGTGATTTTATGATTCGCTCTAATTTATTTTCATCAAAAGTATATAACTCATCATTAAATAAAATATTTTCAATTGGATATGTTAAGTTTTGAGCAAATATAATTGCAGTTTCTGAAGCTCTTTTTGCTATGCTACTATGCATTATGTAAGTTCTTGGCAAAAAAGGTTTGCAATTTGTTGCAACCAAATGCGCATCTTTAATTCCTCTAATTTCTAAAGGTCTATCAATATCTTTTATCGGAGAATCCCAACTCGATTTAGCGTGTCGTATTAGTATTAGATTTTTCATATAATAAATTTAGGATTACCATTAGAATTAATGGCTACAATTTACAAAATAAATACTGTATATTGCTCTATATGTGTCAGTACATGGTCAAAATAAATATTGTCTTTTTTTATAAATTGTATTGATAAAAATTTAAAAAAAATTATATACCTAATTATAAATAGAAAACCACTCGCTAGGAGTGGTTTCATTGTCAAAAACAAAACATAATTAAACTAAACTTATTTTTTTATAAAGATATTGGTATAATATTTATTACCATTTGTAGGATTTACTGTAATTGATACACCAAAGTGAGTAAAACTGCCTTCTATATTTGCCTTGTGGCCTGAACTCTTTAACCAAGCGTTCAAAGCTGAATTTGGAGTTGAAAAATTGTATGCGATATTTTCATTTACTTTTACTGCTCCTAAAACTTGTATGATGTTTTGTGAACGTTCTGAAAACAAATCATGATTTACTACATTTTTTTCAATCATGTATTCGTTGTGCTCTTCTGATTTATATGAAATATGATTTACTATTTTAAGCACACTTAAACCTTTACTTACTCTGTACTCATTAATTAAATCAGCTAACTCTAACTCATTAGGTTGGTAGTCATAGTTTTGAACTAATTCAGCTTGTGGTGCTGTAGTATCTTCTGCTGAGTCAGGAGAACAGGAAATCAAAGTGAACACAAATGCCAACGGCAACATTGCTCTTAGTAAAATTCTTTTCATAATAAGTAGGTTTTAAGTTTAAAGTAGATTGTGGGGCAAACTTCTTTAATTGTTATTATTATACTTCAAGTAGATTGTGGGGCAAAATTCTTATCGTTTAATAATAGTATGAACGTATTTGTTTTATTTCTTGAGTCAATATTACAAGAATTAACGTTTAAGTGCCAAATAAAATCGATTAAATACACTAATTTGATATTTATATGTATATTTTTCTTACATTTTTAATTTAAATAGAAATAAAAAAAGTTAGTCCTAACAAAAAGAACTAACTCCTATTAAAATAAAAAATTAAATACTTACTATGGAGCCAATCGTTTTATTGACCAAGAATAATCTTCTTGATAGGTATATCGAATTCTATCGTGCAAGCGGTTGGGTCTTCCTTGCCAAAACTCTACTTCTATAGGGCGGACTAAAAAGCCTCCCCAATTCTCAGGTCTAGGTATTTCTTTTCCTTGAAACTGAATCTCTAAATCTTTTAATTTATTTTCTAGATAATCTCTATTGGGTATAACTTCGCTTTGTGGAGATACTGTTGCACCTAATTTACTTCCGTCTGGTCGTGATGCAAAATAATTATTTGAAATATCTTGAGATGTTTTCTCAGCTATTCCTTTTATAATTACTTGTCGTTCTAAAGAGCTCCAAAAAAAAGAAAGGCAAATATTAGGATTTTCTACTATTGATTTCCCTTTTTGGGAATCGTAATTGGTATAAAAAACAAAGCCTTCTTCGTTAAATTTCTTTAATAATACTACTCGAGCTCTAGGAAATCCGTCTAAACCAATTGTTGAAACTGTCATGGCATTTACCTCATCTACTCCCCCAAAATCTTGCACCTCATAAAACCATTTATGAAATAGATTTATTGGGTCTTCTGGAATCTCACTTTCAATGAGTTCGCTCTTTTCGTATGATTTTCTATAGTTTCCTAAATCTTGATTCATTGTATTGTTTTGATATTGAATTACAAAATTACTGTTTTAGTCAGTTAGTACAATTATTTGTAACAACAATTGTATACTATTTTTGTAATATTCTTCTCGATACTTTCTGAAATTTACAGTTTTGAAAAACTCGAAGTAACGATAATCTAGAATATTAGAATTTAAAATTCAAAGCAAGTATTATCATCTGCAAGAAGTACTTCTGAAAAAATTGTCATCGCTTCTTCTTTAAAAAGTGTTATACTTTCGTATCGAGTTGAATAATGTCCTAGAACTAAGTTTTTAACATTAGCTTTCAAAGCAATTGTAGCAGCCTGTTTTGCTGTTGAATGCATTGTTTTTTCGGCTAAAACTTCTTCTTGTTGCAAAAAAGTGGATTCATGATATAAGACATCAACATCTTTAATGATTGAAATTATTGATTCGTCATAAACTGTGTCCGAACAAAAAGCATACGATTTAGGAGGAACAGGATCAAAAGTAAGTAAGCTATTATCAATAATTCGGGCATCATCTAAAGTAATGTCTTTTCCGTTTTTGATGTTTTGATAATAACATTGGTCTATATTAAAACTTTTGACAGCTTCTATGTTTAAGGATCTATCTCCTATTTTTTCCCGAAAAAGAAATCCATTTGTATAAATACGATGTTTTAGAGGAATGGTTGTTACAATTACTTTTTCATCTTCATACACTATTTCGCTAGATTTAGATTCAAGTACATGAAAAAACAAATTATAATTGGTCCAAGAATTAGATAAACGCAATTGTAACGTTATTACTTCTTTAATCCCTTTTGGACCATAAATATGCAGGTCATTGGTTCTATTAAGCAACGTAAAAGTCGAAATCAGACCTACTAATCCATAAAAATGATCACCATGCAAATGGGAAATAAAAATATGATTGATTTTAGAAAACTTTATTTTATTTTTTCGCAACTGTACTTGAGTACCTTCGCCACAATCTATAAGAAACAATCTGTTTTTAATTTCTAAAACCTGTGAAGTTGGATTGGTAATCGTTCTAGGTGTTGCTGCGTAACAGCCAAGTATGGTTAGCTTCATTTTAATTGAAATGGATAATTATTGATAAATTATCTAAATCCTAAATCGCGTTCTATTTCTTCCATTTCAATAATGTCATGAGCTTCTAAAAGCGTAGGAACTACAGTTAATGAATCTGGAATGGTATTAAAATCGATATTTTGGGCAACAATTACAAATGATTTTTTGCTTCTTTTGTGAGTTCTCGAAAGCGATGAAAAGCTTATAATTTGTTTTACCGTTAGGTCTTTATACAAACTAATATCTATAATTATATTGTATTTTTCAAAAGACTTGTACTCGTGCGTTACTTTCATTAAAAAAACAACCAAATCATTTTGAGTATCTTTTATAGTAACTGAATGTCCTTTTTGAATTACTTTCATGACAGCTATAGTATTGTTATGCTAATTTACAAAGTTTATTCAGGTTTACAAACTTTAAATACAAATTTATTATTGAATTTTTGAAGCCAATAAATAAATCACAGCCATTCGAATAGCCACTCCATTTTCGACTTGATTTAGAATTACCGATTGTTGCGAATCGGCTACATCGCTTGTTATTTCTACCCCTCTGTTTATAGGTCCGGGATGCATGATTACAATTTCTTTATTAAGCGAATCTAATAACGATTTGTCTACTCCGTATTGTTTAGCATATTCCCTTGTTGAAGGAAAATAATTGACATCCATACGTTCGTTTTGCACTCGCAACATATTTGCTACATCACACCATTCTAAAGCTTTTCGTAAATTTGATTCTACTTTAACTCCAAGTGACTCAATGTGTTTAGGAATTAGCGTATTAGGGCCACAAACTTTTACTTCTGCTCCTTGCATTTGAAGCGCATATATATTAGAAAGTGCTACTCTAGAGTGTAGAATATCGCCTACAATAACTACTTTTTTCCCTGCTACTTCGCCTAATTTTTCACGAATAGTATAACTATCTAATAGTCCTTGTGTAGGATGTTCGTGTGCACCATCGCCAGCGTTAATAATACTAGCCTTAACGTTTTTAGATAAAAAATAGGCAGCACCAGGATTTGAGTGTCGCATGACTACCATATCTACTTTCATCGATAGGATATTATTTACGGTATCAATTAGTGTTTCTCCTTTTTTTACGGATGATTGTGCGGCTGAAAAACTAATAACATCTGCAGACAAACGTTTTTGAGCCAACTCGAATGATAGTTTTGTTCGGGTACTGTTCTCGAAAAAAATATTGGCAATTGTAATGTCTCTAAGCGAGGGTACTTTTTTAATGGAACGATTTATAACTTCTTTAAAATGATCTGCTGTTTCAAAAATAAGGGTAACATCGGCATTGTTGATGTATTTTATTCCTAATAAATGATTTACACTAAGTTCACTCATTTTATTAAATTAATTATTATTTATCAGTAAAACCATATCCTCACCATCATTTTCTTGCCAACATACTTTTACTTTTTCGTTATTTATAGCATCTACTTGCCGCCCCCTATAATCAGGCTGAATGGGTAAATCACGACTAAAACGGCGGTCAATTAGGGTTAAAAGTTCAATTGCAGAAGGTCTTCCAAAAGACTGTATTGCCGTTAGGGCTGCACGAATACTTCTACCCGTATACAATACATCGTCTATAAAGACAACCTTTTTATTTTCGACAATAAAATTAATTTTGGTTTCGCTGGCTTCTAGTGGCTTTACCGACTTTCGAAAATCATCTCTAAAAAAGGTAATGTCTAGATAACCTAAAGCTATATTCTTAATTTGATATTCTTGCTCTACTATTTTTTTAAGACGGTTGGCTAAAAAGGTGCCTCTGGGTTGAATTCCGATGAAAACAGTTTCTGAAAAGTCATGGTGCTTTTCGATTAACTGACAGGCCAAACGATGCAATATTATATTGACTTCTTTTGATGTAAGCAATACCCTTTGACTCATAGTAAAGTAAACTGTTTGGTTTGCAAATATAGCAATTAGCAATTAGTAAACGATGCTTTTTTTCTATAAAACCATAAAAAAAATAATAAACAAAGTTTCAATTGTCAACTATTTTTAGCTGAATTAACTACTTTTGCAAAACAATGATATAGCTATGAAAAACACTAAAATTTTAATTCTATTTTTAATTGGAGCCGTTTTTGTGGCTTTAGGTGTTGTTCTTAAAGTTCTTGATTATTCTTTTTATAGCCTTTTTTTGATTGTAGGAATGACTTTTAATGCGGTTGCAGGAATTCTTTTGATTTTAAAAATGATTAGGAAAAACGATTCAGGCTCTTTTATGGATAATTAAGGTTTTACATCCTTTTAATTCTTTTTTTTTTAGGTAATCCTGCTTGGTTAAAACATACTCATTAACCATTAAACTCTAATTGTAAATGCTTCCTTTAAATTACAAAAAGAATGCTGTTATCATTTCAATCTAACCTCCCAATAAAATTTATGAAAATATTATGCATGCATAGTATATTATTTGAATTATTATACTAATTTTGTGTGGTATTTATACTTTAAATAAACGTAAACATGAAAATATTAGTTTGCATTAGTCATGTGCCAGACACTACTTCAAAAATAAATTTTATTAATGATGATTCACAATTTGATACAAATGGTGTACAGTTTGTCATTAATCCTAACGACGAATTTGGTCTTACAAGAGCAATATGGTTTCAAGAACAACAAGGCGCTACTGTTACCGTAGTAAATGTTGGAGGACCTGAAACCGAGCCTACTTTAAGAAAAGCTTTAGCTATTGGTGCCAATGAAGCCATTAGAATAAATGCAAATCCTACTGATGGTTTTTTTGTAGCCAAACAATTATCAGAAGTCATAAAATCTGGAGGATATGATTTAATTATTGCAGGAAAAGAATCCTTAGATTATAATGGAGGAATGGTTCCCGGAATGATTGCTGGTATTTTAGGATACAATTTCTTGAACTCTTGCGTTGGTATTACTGTAGAGGGAACTTCGGTTAAAGCAGCTAGAGAAATTGATGGTGGAAAAGAAACTGTATCTACTTCATTTCCTTTAATTATAGGCGGACAAAAAGGATTAGTAGAAGAAAAAGATTTGCGAATTCCGAATATGAGAGGAATCATGACTGCAAGAACTAAAACTTTGACGATTCTGGAACCTATTGATGCGCCGTCTGAAACTAAAGCTGTAAAGTTTGAAAAACCTGCTCCAAAATCGGCAGTGAAATTAATTAGTGCTGATAATCTAGACGAATTAATAAATTTATTGCACAACGAAGCTAAGGTTATTTAATTAAGAATTTATATTAAAAATGTTCAATCCAGTTTTTAGCTTCCAGATTCTGAAATCTAAAATCTACAATCTAAAATAATTATGTCTATTATACTATATGCAGAATCATCAGAAGGAAAATTTAAGAAAGTAGCTTTCGAATTGGCCTCTTATGCAAAAAAAGTAGCTGCTTCATTAGGAACAACAGTTACAGCTGTAACCATTAATATTGAAGACGTTTCTGAATTATCAAAATACGGTGTTGATAAAATACTAAAAGTTACTGATGCTAAATTAGCTGGTTTTACTGCTAAGGCTTATGCTGATGTTATTAAACAAGCTGTTCAGAAAGAAAGTGCACAATTGGTTTTATTATCATCGACTACTGATAGTTTATATCTTGCTCCATTAGTATCCGTATCACTTCATGCAGGATTTGCATCAAACGTGGTTGGGCTTCCGGTAAGCCTCTCTCCTTTTCAGGTAAAAAGAACTGCCTTTTCAAACAAAGCTTTCAACACAACTGAAATTTCAACAGCTGTAAAAGTATTGAGTTTGGCTAAAAATTCTTATGGTATTTTTGAAAGTGCAACTGCCTCAACCGAGGAAGCTTTTAGTCCAGCTATAAGCGATGCTGATTTTGGAATAAAAATAGAATCTTTAGAAAAATCATCAGGAAAAGTAACTATTGCCGATGCTGATATTGTCGTTTCGGCAGGTCGTGGACTAAAAGGTCCTGAAAATTGGGGAATGATTGAAGAATTGGCTTCTACACTTGGTGCTGCCACTGCTTGTTCTAAACCTGTATCTGATTTGGGTTGGAGACCTCACGGAGAACACGTAGGACAAACAGGAAAACCAGTTTCTACTAATTTATATATTGCTATAGGCATTTCTGGAGCCATTCAACATATAGCAGGAATTAACGCTTCGAAGGTAAAAGTGGTTATCAATACTGATGCAGAAGCTCCTTTCTTTAAAGTAGCCGATTATGGTGTAGTTGGTGATGCTTTTGAGATTGTTCCGAAATTAATTGAAAAGTTTAAAGCTTTTAAAGCACAGAATTCATAAACAAATAAAAACTAACGGTAAAGGCTTTCTGAATCACAAAATTTAGAAAGCCTTTCTTATTTGCATTTAAGTTAGAAAATATTTTGTAATTTTATACATTACATTGTACTTTTGCAACTATGAGCTTAGTAAAATTAACTATTAAAGGAATTTCATACAGTCAAACCCAAAATGGTGCTTATGCATTGATTTTGAATGAAGTGGATGGAGAAAGAAAATTACCAATCGTTATAGGCGCCTTCGAAGCACAATCTATTGCTATTGCTTTAGAAAAAGAAATTAAGCCCCCTAGACCTTTAACTCACGATTTGTTTAAGAATTTTGCTGATCGTTTTGATATTGTTGTCAAACAAGTCATTATTCATAAACTAGTTGACGGTGTTTTTTATTCGAGTATAATTTGTGAAAGAGATAAAATTGAAGAAATCATAGACGCTAGGACTTCTGATGCTATAGCATTGGCTTTACGGTTTAATGCGCCTATTTTTACGTATAAAAACATTCTTGAAAAAGCGGGTATTTATTTAAAATCAAATCCTTTGGATGTTACAAATAAGGACGATCAAAATGCAGATGGCATTCTTTCGGCTCCAGAAACATTTGGTAACGAGGAAAGCAATCAAGCTGGAGACACTTATGTAAAGCATAGCCTATCGGAATTAATGACCCTTTTAGAAGGAGCCGTTCAAGAGGAAGACTATGAAAAGGCCGCTAAGATTAGAGATGAAATTTCGAAAAGGGAAGCTTAGTACAATGTGCTGTTATTATGCTCGGTAATTAATTATTTTGTAAACAACTTGTTATAAACTTATCCTCTAAAGACGAAGAGATTGCTTCGTTCATAGCCATACCATGAAACAATACCACGATTTAGTACGACACGTTTTAGAAAACGGAACCCAAAAAGGAGATAGAACAGGAACGGGAACAAAAAGCGTTTTTGGATATCAAATGCGATTTGATTTGAGCGAGGGTTTTCCTATGGTTACTACGAAAAAATTGCATCTAAAATCTATTGTTTATGAGTTGCTTTGGTTTTTAAAAGGCGAAACTAATATTGCGTATTTAAAAGAAAACGGAGTTAAAATTTGGGATGACTGGGCTAATGAAGATGGTGAATTAGGACCTGTTTACGGTCACCAATGGCGCAATTGGAATAGTGAGGAAATTGACCAAATTACGGAATTGATCGCTACATTAAAGGAGAATCCCAATAGCAGAAGGATGCTTATTTCGGCTTGGAACCCTTCGGTTCTACCTGATACTACAAAGTCATTTGCTGAAAATGTGGCTAATGGCAAAGTAGCGTTACCACCTTGTCATGCTTTTTTTCAGTTTTATGTTGCAGAGGGTAAACTTTCTTGTCAGTTGTACCAGCGCAGTGCCGATATTTTTCTTGGTGTGCCTTTTAACATTGCTTCTTATGCCCTACTCACTATGATGATTGCACAAGTTTGCGATTTAGAAGCGGGAGAATTTATTCACACTTTTGGAGATGCACATATTTACAACAATCATTTTGAACAATTGGAACTGCAATTGTCACGCGAACCTAAACCGCTACCTAAAATGATTTTGAATCCTGCAATTAAAGACATTTTCGATTTTACTTTTGAAGATTTTACTCTAGAAGGTTACGATCCTCACCCACATATTAAAGGAGCGGTTGCCGTATAATTGTTTTTTATAGGCTTTGTTTAATGTTTTTTTGGGGTTTTCTTGCAATTGGAACCTAAATGCTATATTTCTCTTGGGAATGCGTAGCATTTTTATGTCTTATTTAAGTGTTTTTTAATATTGTGTTCTTCTGTTTTTTAAAAACATTTTACATACACTCCATATACACTATCTATGCCTTTGCTATGCCTTTGCTATGCTTAAGGTATGAGGTTGGAAGTTGGAAGCTGGAGGTTGGAGGTTGGAAGTTAAAAGTGTTTTTTTGTGAAAATATAATTATAAAATGTAACCTTTTTTTTTCTAATTTAGTATTTTAAATTATACGCCACATGAAATGGAATGCTAAAACCGTGAAAAACAAAGGAGAAAGCCGTATTGCGGTTTTTTTTGAAAAAGACGATGAATTAATTAGCCGAATAAAAGCTATTGAAGGTTCGAGATGGAGTATGCAAATGCGAGCTTGGCATTTGCCTGATACGGATGAAAACCGCATTCGTTTTCAACTCAAACGATTGGTTGACTCTATACCCAATACTGAGGGAATTGCTCAAATGACCCGTTTTAAACAATGGATGCGCTCAAAGCGGTATAGCGAAAGTACTATTACTACTTACAGCGAAGCTTTGAAATCATTTTTAGTTTTTTATAGAGAGAAGTCGATTAGTGCTATAACGAATGAAGATATCATTATTTACAATAATGACTTTATATTGAAGAATAATTTTTCGGCTTCCTATCAGAACCAGATTGTGAATGCACTTAAATTATTCTTTATAACCACTCAGGATACTCGGATAGAAATTGAAAAGATTCATAGACCCAAACGCGCTAAAGTACTGCCGAATGTTTTGAGTAAACAAGAAGTAAAGGCTATTTTAGAAGCTTCGAGTAATATAAAACACAAAACTATGTTGTGTCTTATTTACTCTTGTGGTTTACGATGTGGGGAGTTACTAGCGTTACAACCTCATCATATTGACTCTCAAAGAAACATTGTATTGCTTAAAAATTCTAAAGGAAAAAAAGACAGAATTGCTCCTTTAAGCCCAAAAATATTAGAAATGCTTAGAGCTTATTTTAAAATATATAAGCCTACAACCTATTTATTTGAAGGGCAGTATGCTGGTAACCCTTATGATGCAAGAAGTTTACAACAAGTATTGAAACAAGCTATAAAAAAAGCAGTAATAACTAAACCTGTTACGTTACATTGGTTGCGTCACAGTTATGCTACTCATTTATTAGAAAGCGGTACTGATTTGAGGTATATTCAAGAGCTTTTAGGTCACAATAGCAGCAAGACTACAGAAATTTATACTCATGTTAGCACCAAAAGTATTCAGCAAATAAAAAGCCCGTTTGATGATTTGTAAAAAAATAGTATATTTGGAAACAATGCGCTATTGAGTAGCGCCTATCTACCCAAAAACGGGGTGATAAGCGCTACTATGTAGCGTATATATACAAGTTACCAGCAATTTTAAGACGCAGACACTATGCAGGAAATGAATGCCTTTACGATTATAGCAACCTTAATACTTTATGGACTGACATTTCTATGCTTTTTCATTCCGTTCAAAAAAGGACAACGTCAGACTGGATATATCGCAGGAGGAACTTTAGCAGTAATAATAACTCTGACACTAATTGGAAATTTAGACTTTCTAATAATTTTTATTTGGCCTGTGATTATTATGTTCCAAATAATTTTCATTTCCTATTGGACTTTTACTGCATTTAATAAAAAGAAAACAGGACAGATAATATCGACAATTTTGACCATAGGATTTCTTCTTCTTATAATGCAACCTTGGATATCTGACTGGACATTTAGCAAGAAAGATGCGACAAAAATTCTCATCTTTCATAATATAGAACTTAAAGACGATTTCAAAATTTTAAAGAACGAAGCAGGAGGTTTCAGAGACTACTATGAAACATTCACGCTAAAACTATCCGACAATGATTTCAACCGCATTTCCCAGACAATAAAAACATCTAAAAATTATAAAGGACATTTTACAGACTATTCTAACCTTCCGTCAGCAGACTACAAAACCACTGACACAATCGACTTTGAAACAGATAATCATTTTGAAAGAGAGTATTGGACAAATAAAAAAATGGAAAACGGGACATATCACTTTCGATTTCAGTTAGACAAAAAAGACAAAGAATTGAACTACATTGGAAGCGATGAGTAAAAAAACTGCTGGTAACACACGTAGCTGTTGCGCAACCCCATTCAAAAACTAAACTTTCAAAATAACTATAAAAAACAACCTCGTTTAAGCCTATTTAAGCGAGGTTTGTTTTTGAATTAAAGTTATAGTTTTTAAAAAAAGAGGTGCTCAAAAACAAGCTTTTCAAGTCATTGAAAGCCGTTTTTAGTAAAGTGGGTACTTTTGTTTCTATTTCACATACTATTCCAGCTTTTGTTTTGGTTTTTTTGGTAATAAACTTCAAGTATTTTTTGAGATTATAGGTTAGTGCTGCCATTAAAACGTGCTTGTTGGCTTGCCGTATTCCTCTTGTGTTTACACGTTTCATGTTGGTAAAATTAACCAATGTTCCAATTACAGGTTCTACGGTTTTGCTCCTCACGCGTACCATTTTCTTGGCATAGTATGGGTTTTGAGTAAGTTTTTGGTGCATTCTATCGTAGTGTTCTTTATGAATGCTGTCGTCTATCTTTTTAAACTTGGTGCTTTGTCCACAGCATTGCTCTCGCAGTGGACAGTTTTTGCAATCACTCTCACTGCTTCTATAGGTGCGTTTGGTATAGCCTTTACTATCGGTCTTTTCGCCTTTGAATAGTAATTTAGCTTGATTACCTCCTTCTTTTACACATTCGTATTGGTGCAATTCTTTATTAAAAATAAAGCCTTCGCGTTCGGGTTTGTATTGTCCAAAGTTGGGGATGTAGGCATCTATATTTTTTTTGTGTAAATACGACAAGGCTTCGCCACTGCTGTAACCGCCATCGGCTAAAAGCTCTTCTAGTTCAATGCCGTTTTCATTTAGATTTTCTTCTGTAAGTTCTACTATTTTTTCGATACATTGACTATCGCGTTTGTCGGCAAAGTCAGAACAGGCGCCTGTGATTACATGGTGCGCATCATCTACAGTGATTTGTCCAAAATAGTTTAACTGACGTGCTTTGCCTGGTTTTACACTTACTCGAGCATCTGAATCTGTGGGTGAATAATGCGTGTGATTCGATACAAATCTCGGGCGGATTAGATTACCGTGTTCGTCTACTTTATCGATGTTGAAGTTGGGATTGGGTTGGTCTTTATAAGCTTCTTCTTTCCATGCGTGGTGTTGTTCTACTAGTTTCTTTCTAGTGCTGGTGGTTTTGAATTCGCTATTCTCTTCTAATTCATCGACAAAGGCACTAGCATCTTCTAAAACTTCTTTCTCTACCAAACTATCCATACTTGCATTAGCTTTGATAAAAACACTATCTACTGCTTGACGCTTGCCACGAATCATTCCTTTGGAAACACACAGTTTTAAAACGGCTTTGAATAGGCTTAGAAATACTTCTTCGCCATACAACTGTCGGGTTCTACTAATGGTGCTGTGCCAAGGCAAGGCTTCATCAATATCATAACGAATAAACAAGCGAACGTCTAAACAATTGGAGCAATATTCGATGAGTTTTCTATCGGAATTAATATTATTTAAATATCCTACCAAACAGATTTTGAAAAACACAACCGGATCAATACTTTCTTGTCCTTCCTCGCCATAATACTGGGCTGTGGCTTTATATAAAAAATGAAAATCGATAGCTCTATCAAGCAGTCTATAAAAATTTTGCTCGGGAATCAAGTCCTGTAAATGAACTTGATAGAGCATTTTTGGAGTGAGTTCTTTTCTTCCTTGCATGCTTTAAAAATACAAATTTCATCGCATTTTAGCAAGTGATTTTTATTATATTTGTAGGTGTTGTGCAACAAGCACAGCAGTTTTGCGCAATTGTTGGTTTATCTTTTTACGTGTTCACGAAAAACGTTTATCTTTAACAGAAAATAATCAGTTCGCTGGCTTCACAACTGTCGCGAAGCCGCGGAACGTAGGGCATTTTAAAAGACAATAGTGAAACAAATCATTTACATACTTATTATTCTCGGGATTTGTTCTTGTAAGAACAAAACACAGAATGCAAATGAAATACCTCACGTAGATTCTGTTCAAACGAATGGTCCAAAAGCTCAATTAAAGGACACATTACCACCCATTCCAAAAGAAATAATAACAAAAGAATATTTCAAAAGTCTCAATGTACATTCTTGGCACTCTTTGTTAAAAGAAGAATTTGCTTTCAATGACTGGTTGACAGAGGTAAAGGATATTGATTCTATTCAAAAGATAAATTCACACATGGATAGCTCACGGCAAAAAGTAAACTATAAAAGGGATACCACATTAAATTTAGCTGATGAATGGCATCTGAAATTTCTCTTGATGAAAGGCTGGTATGAGCAAGGAATGGATAGAACAAATGTTAACAAGTGTTTTGTTTCAAAAGCCAATAAATATAAATTGAGCGGAGATGATTTAACTAAAATTTTTAAGAAAACTAAAGGCTGGATATTTCTTATGCCAAGCGAAAATGAACTCATAATTGGATATGGTCATTGGTATCCAAATGGCAATCAAACAAGCTGGCAGTATAACCATTATTACTTTCTTTCAAAATGACAATTAAATTGAAATATTTGGTTTGCATTTCAATGCTGTTTTCACTTGTTCTTAAGCAAGCATACGGCCAAACAACGGATGTACTGAAAGCTGAATTCCTTGCAACTCATAATCTAAAAAGAATAGAAAATAAAGACTCAATAAAACAAATAGAACAAAAAATCACTTCCATCATCCATTACGACAATCGAAATAAAAACAAATTATTTTTTAATTTTTGGAAAAGGTGGAAATTAGTTTACAGCGTGCCGACCGGATACCGTGAAAATTTTCCGAATCAATACAAAGACACAACCAGTTTATCCCAATTTCAGCAATTAGGGATTAACCATTTACAGCGATTAGGAACTACATCGTATTTAACTCCAGGCAATAAAACAATAGCTTTGTCAGGATTAAAGCTTTTTAGAATATTTAATGTTAAAAAACGTATAAATTATTATCCAGAAATTTATGCACGAGATTCACGCTTTAACGGACAATGGACTGCAATATCACTCAATAGGGATTATTTAATTATTAGATATGTTTCTAGTTATCCAGACGGAAACCAAACCAGTTGGTATCATGAAGAAACATATTATTTCAAACGACATGAAAGTAACGATAAATAAAACGCTCTATAAAACGGGTTTTGCAAAAGTGGCGGTTCAGTACTCCGCAGACACATTTGCAGTTAATCAAAGTTTGGTTCTCCGCATCAACATTTGTGGTGGAAATCGCCACCTTCGGCAAGCCCGAAACCGTTGCCAGAAATGCCCAAAAAAATCATGAAAATAGAAAATTAATCATTTCAAGATTCTCATTTTGATTATATTTGCATTTATGAATAAGAATCTTTACATAATTGCAGGTTGTAACGGAGCAGGAAAAACAACTGCCTCTTTTACTATATTACCTGAAATTTTAGATTGTAAAGAATTTGTAAATGCGGATGAAATAGCCAAAGGACTATCACCTTTCCAACCAGAAAAAGTATCTTTTGAAGCAGGTAGAATAATGTTACATAGAGTAAATGAGCTTTTGTCTATGAAAGAAAACTTTGCATTTGAAACTACTTTAGCTACTAAAAGCTATAAATCGAAAGTCATTAGTGCACAAAAAAACAATTATACAGTTACTTTATTATTTTTTTGGTTACAGAATGTTGAATTAGCAATTGAAAGAGTTAAAAGTAGAGTATTGGAAGGCGGACATAATATAGAAACTGAAGTTATACGACGTAGATATAAAAATGGAATAAAAAACTTATTTGATATTTATGTTTCAATTGCAGACGAAGTAATGATTTTTGATAATTCAGGGGGTAAACCAGAATTAATCGCTGAGAAAACACTTGAATCTGAAGTGAACATCTTAAATGAAATAAAATTTAATAAACTAAAAAAATATTATCATGAAAACTCATAAAAGAACGCAAAATCAAGCTAAAATTTTAGAAGGCATGGATAAGGTTTATGAAAAATTAATTGAGTTCAAAAAGAAAATGAATACCGAATTGATTATTTTAAAAGACAATCAAATCGTTAGAATTAAACCTCAATAAAGCACTATCTGGCAACACAGGTTTTTCGCTATTGCGGTTTTTCGCTAAATTTAAAATTTGTTTTGTACTGTTGTAATCAGTGCTATACCGAAAATTCCGGTTTCTTAAATCCGCAACAGCCGTAAAGCCTGGGAACGTTGGCAATTAAGACAAACTCAACGATAAAAAACGAAATATGACAAAATTTAAATTTATTTTAATCGCAACAATCTTGTTCGTTATCGGAGCAAGCTATTCTTATGGACAAGGTTGTAGTGACGCAGGCTTTTGTACAATTAATAGTTTTAAGCCCAACAGTACGGACAGCACTGAGGTATTGAACAACCAATTTAAAATTGGTGCCTTCTATGGCAAGGCTGACAACTCTATTTCTGTTTACGGTAATTATTTAGAGTACAACCGACAATTGAGTAAGAAATTTGGACTTGATGCTAAATTGACAACAATTGCTCAAAACGGAAATGGAATATCTACTTTAGGACTTTCAGACATTTTTGTAAATGCTAATTTTAAAGCAAGTGAAAAGGTAAAACTTACATTAGGTGCAAAGTTACCATTATCAAATGCAAGTAAAACCTATGACAAACTTCCTCTACCAATGGACTATCAAGCAAGTTTGGGAACATTTGACCTTATATTCGGAATTGGATATGAAATTAAGAAAATCCAATTCATAGCTGCCATTCAGCAACCATTAACACAAAATGACAATCAATTTATCGCAACGAATTATCCAATTAATTCTGAACTGAGAACATTTCTATCAACCAATAAATTTGAAAGAAGTGGCGATGTTTTACTACGTGTATCATACCCAGTAAATATAAACTCAAAACTTAAATTGACACCGAGTATTTTACCAATCTATCACTTGACAAACGACAAATACACGGATGAATTTAATGTTAAACAAGAAATAAAAGGTTCGCAAGGACTTACACTTAATGGAAATGCTTACTTAGATTATGAAATAAACGGCAAAAATATTATTCAATTAAATTTAGGAATGCCTTTTATTGTGAGAGATAGTAGACCAGATGGCTTGACAAGAAGTTTTATTGCGAATATAGAATACAGAATAAAATTTTAACTGCCACTAACACAGGTAGCTGTTGCGCAACCCCATTCAAAAACTAAACTTTCAAAATAACTATAAAAAACAACCTCGTTTAAGCCTATTTAAGCGAGGTTTGTTTTTGAATTAAAGTTACAAAGAAAGAAGTTAATATTTTGGTAATGGAATATTTGGCGAACTTAAAATTCAATTAGAATTGGATAATACTGAAAAAAACATAAAAGTGCAACTGGTGAAAGATGCTTTGCAAATGGCTGTAAACAACAGAATACACAACAATCAAAACACTAATCACCACTCTGACTTATGAATACAATATTATTGTCCAGATTTCACTGAATTTGCAGAATCTAAATATATTATATATAAGTACAACTCAGAACTCAAGTTCGTATTAAAATGCTGTTGCTAAATGAGTTTACGGAATACTAAAGCAAAAATTTGAACTTGGAAAAACTATTCCAAATCTTAAAAGAGCTCAAAAAATGACTAAACAAGTAATCGATTTTTACAATAAAAACGTAGACATTACTCTTTAGAATTGAAAACACCAGAATTTGCAAACATTAATCAAATACACATATCTCATAAGAAAAATGAAATCACTATTTTTGAAGTATAATACTAACAAAAAACGTCAATCTATTTCAGGAAAAGACAAAACTTAAAATTATAGTCGTCGTGAAAATGAATCATATGGAAAATTAATGTCACTTATTTTTATTTGAAGAAAGACGTTGTTGTTAGAAAAATAAATTATGCATGGTTACCTTATAAATATAGTACACCTTAAGATTTTAGTAAACAATTTGATAAAACTGTTAAATAAATTTCAGCAGAATTAAACTTAACCATTAGAGAGCAAAGCAAACTATCAAAAATAATGGACGACACTATTATAACGATTACCTTAAGAAATAAATGAAAGAAGAGTAACTAGGGAATACAAAGGTTCTAAAATTCTTTTTTTAATGATTTGGCCAGAAAACATGGTTCCTATTTGCATACTAACATAGATTTGAGTTTAAATTAATAAAACGTCCCTTTTCATCGCAAAATAGTTGTTACATAATCATTTATGGCAAAGTAACTTCAATAATTAATTCTTAGTATTTTCATAAAAAAACGATAAGATAATCTTAAATCGTTAGCAATTTTGATTAGTTGTTTTAATTTTGTCGAAGAAAATGGAAAATACTTCATCAATTTATCGCGCCGTACAGATTTGGCTTTTACTGCCATTAGTTTTTGTGAGTAGCATCGTATTCGCAAACACTTCCCAATCTTTGTCTGTACATAAGGATAATTTGATATTTGAAAAATCTATTTTATCTACAGACTATTTTGCGACAGATAGTTCAAACGGCAATCTCCCTTTTGAAATACCAGTAGATAGTGAAGATAATTCCATAAATGATGTAGAAGATACCGTAAAAATTGATGTTGTAAAAGCGCCAATTTCATACAATTCGACTTTGTTTACATCCTTTAAAGACACTCCTTTAAGTTATCTCTATTTTGAACAGCTTTCGCTCCACTGCGAAATTACTATCCCTCCACCGAAATAAGTATTTTTTAAGCACGTATTTGTTTTTATTGACAATTCTAAGTTTAGTCTATGCAATAAAAATCAATTGATACTACTTTAAAATTATTTAATTTTCGATATAATGAATAAAATTACCCTTATTACAGGACTAGCGTTAGCTATGTCTACAATTATCTCATGCGACTCTAAAAAAAAGAAAGAAATCGCTTTAGAAAAATACCCTACTACAAGCCCAATAGTAGTTGATACTACTTTTACCATAGATCATGTGGCGGACATACAGTCAATACAAAATGTTGAAATTAGAACTAAAATAAATGGCTATATTGAAAAGATCTATGTCGATGAAGGTAAGCCAGTTAAAGCGGGACAATTATTACTAACAATTAGTAGTCAGACACTCGAAAAAGAAGTTCTCAAAGCGAAAGCATTAGTTAAAAGTGCGATTTCAGAGGCGAAAACTGCTGAACTTGACCTCCAAAATATGAAAATACTTGCAAGCAAAAATATTGTGTCAAAAACTAGCTTAGAGAAATCTCAAGCGGCTTATGCAGCAGCGCTCGCAAGAATTGATGAGTTTAGGGCAAATCAAGAAAGTGCCGAGATTCAAGTTTCGATGACTAAAATAAAAGCCCCTTTTGATGGTGTTATTAATAGAATACCTTTCAAAGTAGGGAGTTTGATAAATGAAGGTACCCTGCTCACTACTATATCAAACAATAGCTCAGTGTATGCTTATTTTAATGTATCTGAGAAAGAATATCTTCGGTTCAAAGAACAAAAAAGCAACAATGAAGCAGCAGAAATCACTTTACTTTTAGCAGACAATACAGAGCATGCTTATAAAGGAACTATAGAAACTATAGAGGGTGAATTTGATCAAAATACTGGTAATATTGCTTTTAGAGCCAAATTTCCTAATCCTGATTTATTACTTAAACATGGATCTAGTGGAAAAATTCAGTTGACAAACACTATAAAAAATGCATTGATAATACCGCAAAAAGCATCTTTCGAAATTCAAGATAAAATTTACGTTTATACGGTCGATAAAGACAATACGGTACATAGTAGAAATATAGAAATTAAGCAACGTATTCAGCATTTGTATGTAATTGAGTCAGGATTAAAACCATCTGACAAAATTATATATGAAGGCATTCAAAACTTAAAAGAAGGTGATAAAATTTTACCTGAAAATGTTAGAATGCAACAATTAATTTCAAAACTATAAAATAACTTTCTACTTAGAAACTGCAACTATGTTTTCAAATTTTATAAAAAGACCAGTATTATCAATAGTTATATCCTTAATTATTGTGCTCTTAGGGGTATTATCCCTAACTCAATTACCTATGACCCAGTTTCCGGATATTGCTCCTCCAGAAGTAACGGTTACCACAAAATATACTGGAGCAAATGCCGAAGCATGCGTAAAAGCGGTAGTAACTACATTAGAACGTGCTGTCAATGGTGTACCAGGAATGGCTTATATGTCATCAGTATCAGGAAATGACGGAACAAGTGTTATCAGCATCGTTTTTAAAGCAGGTAGTGACCCAGAAATTGCTGCAGTTAATGTACAAAACAGAGTATCATCAGTATTAGATGAGCTACCCGAAGAAGTAATTAAATCTGGTGTAATTGTTGAAAAGGTACAAAATAGTATGTTATTGTATCTTAACATACTAAGTTCAGATCCAAGTCTTGATGAAAAATTTCTATTTAATTTTGCAGATATTAATATCATCCCTGAATTAAAACGAATTGATGGGGTTGGCTATGCTGATATTATGGGACAACGCGAATACGCCATGCGTGTTTGGTTAAACCCTGTAAAAATGGCGGCATATAACATTTCGACTGAAGATGTTATTCAAAATTTAAAGCAACAAAATATTGAGGCAGCACCCGGAAAAGTGGGTGAAAGTTCTGGTAAAAAAGAGCAATCATTACAATATGTAGTAAAGTACACAGGGAAATACAATACCAAGGAACAGTATGAAAATGTAGTAATTAAACGTGATTTTGACGGAGAGCTTTTACGATTAAGAGACATAGCCGATGTGGAATTTGGTTCGTTAGACTACGATGTATTATCTAAAGAAAACGGAAAACCAGCGGCCGCTATTGTTTTAAAACAACGTCCTGGAAGTAATGCCAGCGATGTTATTGAAAACATAAAAAATAAAATGAACGAACTAAAGGTAGCCTTTCCTGCAGGAATTTCGTACACCTACAGTTATGATGTTTCTAATTTCTTGAATGCCTCTGTAGAAGGGGTTTTATACACTTTACTGGAAGCTTTTTTATTAGTAGCGTTGGTCGTGTTCGTGTTTTTGGGCGATTTTAGATCTACTTTAATTCCCGCAATCGCAGTGCCAGTTTCTCTGGTGGGTACCTTCTTCTTTATGCAACTTTTTGGATTTAGCATTAATCTTATTACGCTCTTTGCATTAGTTTTAGCCATTGGAATCGTAGTTGACAACGCCATTGTCGTCGTCGAAGCAGTTCACGCCAAGATGGAAGAAGAACATCTCGAACCTAAAGAAGCTACAGAAAGTGCAATGAAAGAAATTGGCGGTGCTATTATTGCGATTACATTAGTCATGTCGGCAGTATTTATTCCAGTGGCATTTTTACCAGGTCCTTCTGGAGTATTCTTTCGACAATTCTCGGTAACGATGGCAATTGCAATTGTGCTTTCGGGTGTGATTGCGTTGACATTAACACCAGCGTTGTGTGCCATGATGCTAAAAAACAATCATGGTCAACCACGAAAAAATAATTTGGTCAATCGTTTCATCGATGCGTTCAATAAAAAGTATGATACTATTGCTATACGATACAGAACTATTTTAGAAAAAATTGTAAACAGACGGGTGGTAACTGCCGTAATCTTGCTTGCATTTTGTATCGGAACTTTCGGTCTAGGAAAATTTTTACCTACAGGATTTATACCAAATGAAGATCAAGGGACAATTTACGCAAGTATTACTACGCCATCTGGAGCGACTCTCGAACGGTCAGAAAGAGTAGTTGATGCGATTCAAGAAACTGCAATGAAAATTAAAGGGGTCGCCTCGGTTTCTACTTTAGCGGGTTATAATTTCCTTACAGACGGTACAGGAGCATCTTTTGGTATGAACTTAATCAGTTTAGAAAGTTGGAAAGACCGAAAAGGAACTACCGATCAAGAAATCATTGACGAGCTGAAAAAACAAACTAAATCAATCAAAGATGGAAAAATAGAATTTTTTACGCCACCTCCAGTACCCGGCTATGGTAACTCGAGTGGATTTGAGCTGCGAATATTAGACAAATCAGGAAAAGGAGATTTGAAAAAATTAGAAGAAGTATCCAAAAATTTTGCATTAGAACTGAATAAAAATGAATCCATAAAAAATGCTTTTTCCTCCTTTGATGCAAGTTTTCCTCAATATCTTGTAAATATCGACAATACAAAAGCGGCACAAAAAGGGGTAATCATAAGCGAAATTTTAAATACATTACAAACCTATTTGGGTAGTGAATATGCCACAAACTTCATTCGATTCAATCAAATGTATAAGGTTATGGTGCAATCGTCACCAGAGTTTAGATCAAAACCTGAAGATATTTTAAAACTTTATGCGAAAAACTCTGAAGGCGAAATGGTTGCCATGTCGTCTTTTATATCTATAGATAAAGTGTATGGACCAGAACAAATTACACGATACAACATGTATCCTGCTGCAATGCTCAATGGCGAACCAAAAGAAGGCTACAGTAGTGGACAAGCCATAGAAGCTGTAAAACAAATTGCAAGCGAAAAATTACCAAAAGGCTACGGTTACGATTGGGGTGGTTCGTCCCGTGAACAAGCCAATGCCGGTAATGAAGCTATTTACATTTTCGTGATTTGTTTGTTGTTCATTTATTTACTTTTAGCGGCGCAATATGAAAGTTTCCTTTTGCCATTGCCAGTAATTCTATCATTACCAACAGGTGTATTTGGTGCATTTTTTCTATTAGTGGCTCTTGGCTTAGAAAATAATATTTATGCTCAAGTTGCTATGGTAATGCTAATTGGACTTTTAGGAAAAAATGCAGTACTTATAATTGAATTTGCAATTCTAAAACAGAAAGAAGGATTTACACCTTTTCAAGCAGCAATTGAAGGTGCATTGGCTCGATTAAGACCTATTTTGATGACCTCTTTTGCTTTTATTGCTGGATTGTTGCCTCTTATGCTGGCCACAGGTGCTGGTGCGATTGGTAATAGAACCATCGGTACAGCAGCAGCTGGTGGAATGTTATTCGGTACGGTATTCGGAGTACTAATTATTCCTGGTCTTTACTTCATTTTCGCTTCTTTAACTTATAAAAAAGCTCAAACAACTTAAAATATAGTCTAAAATACAATGAAGAAAATAATGTCAAAATTAAAATTTATAACTATTTGTAGTATCTTAGTTTTCACTCTTTTTGGGTGCAAACCAATACAGCCTTTAGCTGATATAAGAATCAATCAACTACCAGAAACTTATGCTCAGTCGAAAGATACATTGAACGACTCAAAAATAAAATGGGAATTATTCTACAAAGACGAAAGTCTAAGAAAACTAATATCTACTGCTCTTACTAATAATTACGACCTACAAACCGCTTCGCAAAAAATTGAAATGATGCGTGCTGCAGTGCAATTTAATAAAGGGAATCAGTTGCCAACAATAAGTGCAGGATTATCAGCAGCGCAACGCAGATTTGGTTTATTCACTATGGATGGAGCAGGAAATGCTAGTACAGATATTCAGCCTGGAAGAGTTGTACCAGAACATCTGCCAGACTATTTTGCGGGCTTTAGTGCCAGTTGGGAAGTAGACGTATGGGGTAAACTTCGTAGTAATAAAAAGGCTGCTGTAGCACGATTTAGTAGTTCGATTGAAGGACGTAATGCTATACAAACAGTTTTAATTGCAGAGGTAGCGTCAACCTACTACGATTTATTAGCTTTAGATACTGAGCTCGACATTGTTCGGGAAAATATCGAAATACAGCAAGCTGCCCTCGATATTATAATGGTAAAAAAAGAAGCAGGTATCTTAAATGAATTGGCTGTAAAACAATTTGAAGGTCAAGTAAATAATTCAAAAGGGTTTGAATACAAGCTCCTACAACAAATTACTTTGGTCGAAAATAAATTGAATTATTTATGTGGTCAATTTCCGCAGCAAATTATTCGCGACAAAGCAAGATTTAATAATCTAAATCCTGATGTTATAAATACAGGAATTCCATCACAACTATTGGCCAATCGTCCTGATTTTCGTCAAGCCGAACTAGAATTATTTGCCTCTAAATTTGATGTAAAAGCTGCAAAAGCTGCATTCTATCCTAGTTTTAACATAACAGGAGCACTAGGATTTCAGGCTTTTTCGACAGCTTTGCTTTTTCAATCTCCACAATCAGTAGCATACACTCTTTTAGGAGGAGTTGCAGCACCTTTAGTAAACAGAGCAGCTCTCAAAGCACAATACAATACTATTTCCGCACAACAAACTGAAGCAGTACTTAATTATCAGAAAACTATTTTAAATGGCTATCTAGAAGTTACTAATGAAATGTCGAATATCAAAAATTTAGAAAAATTGTATGAATTAAAAAATAAAGAAGTTCTTGCTTATGGACAATCTACAACCATTGCAAAGGATTTGTTTATGTCAGGAATGGCTACTTACTTTGAAGTACTAATGGCACAACGAACCGCTTTAGATGCAAGAATTGATATGATTATTACTAAGAAATTACAATATCAGGCAATGATTAATTTGTACAAAGCATTAGGAGGAGGTATAAGGTAAACTGTTCTAAATTCTATTCCCATTTTCAAAACGTTAGCGAATATTTTTGATCCATATAGAGAAAACATATGTAAATCATGATTGAATATAAAATATACGGACAAGCTGAACACCGTTTTAAGAAGTAGGCAAACTTAAAAATTTATAAGTTATGAACAAAAAAATGATTTTCGGGCTAATCCTAGTTGCGGGTTTGGTCACGTCTTGTAATCAAGCTACCGAAAAAGTAAAAGAAGAAGCAAACAAAGTAGTTTCACAAACTAACGAAAGTGTACAAAAAGTTATTGATGATTTAGGTTTAGTCTACGTAGAAGAAGGTGCACAAACTGTCATTACGTATGATGAAGTGAATGCAGCCCAACAAGCTTGGTGTGACGCATTAGTGAAAATTGGTAAACTTAAAGAAGAAGGTGGAGATTATAAAGCCTTTGCTGAACAAGTACTTTCTGAGGCTTACAACTACGATAATGGAAAAGTTTTTTTCAAACCCACACTAGCATATGGAGACCAAACCTTTAGAAACGACAAAAAAGGAGCATTAGCTTACTTTATTGGTGGAGATGCTGATTACCCTAACGATAAAGGCTTTGCCCTCACTCCATGGGTAAAGGCTCGTTATGACAATGCTGGCGAAAAAAATGAAGGAATACAAATTTACGGCTCTGTGGCCATTACTATGGGTAATGTTTGGGTAACATCAAAAGATGGGAAAGAAGTTATGGTTGACAAAACTTGGGTTTTCAAAAAGGGTAAAGATGGAAAATTGAAAATTATAGTTCATAAATCAGCTCTTCCGTTTTCACCCACAACGAAATAATTCATCAATGGGTTGGGTAATTACTCAACCCATTTTTTTTATAAACTAATTGCTGCTCCTATTATTTTGTGGCTAATTGCTTAATCATTAATTCTCTTTAAAGTCTGTGTTGGTTGACATTTTTTGTTTTTTAAACTTTTAAAAAAAATGCCAGAAACGTTATTACCTTCAAATCAAAATTTCATCAAACTGGATTAACTTTCCTCTTCAGCAGCGATCATAACTTATACATCAACTGGAATTTAGATTTAAGTTATATCAAATTTTTTAAAAACAAATAATTTGTGATAAGTTTTAATCAAATGAAACTATTAAAAAAACTACTCTACTATTAAAACTTTTAATTATTTTCCTTCGTTTCAAAGGTTTAATAGTAGCGCAACCCGAGCTAGTTTTTTTTTGCTAATAGACGGCCTACATCAGTTTTCCAGCTTCGGATTTTCAACTTAATTTAAAGTCTTTTTTGTACTTTTGATATTCATAGCTATATAGAAAAGAGCATTTAAATCGACAACTTCTGAATAACGCTGAAACTTTTATACCATTTTACGACAGCTAGTTAAAGATTATTTTATATAAGAAAATATGCAAAGAAGAAAATTTATAAAAGATACTTTAAAAGGATTACCCATTTTTCTTTTATCACCTTCGCTTTTTGCAAGTTCTTGTAACAAAAATGAAAATAAAACCACAGGCAAAATCGTGATAGTTATCGGTGGTGGAATTTCAGGTTTGTCTGCAGCCAAAAAACTAAAAGAAAAAGGATTTAATGTACTTGTTTTGGAAGCACAAGACAAAGTGGGCGGAAGATTATCTACCAACAGAAGTTTGGGCATTGCCTTTGACGAAGGAGCAAGTTGGATACATGGAGCAAAAGGAAATCCTATTACAACTTTGGCTCAACAAGCAGGAATGCATACTGCTTTTACAGATGATGATAGCAGAAAATCCTATGATATTGGTGGCGTTTTAAGAAGTGCTACAACTTATGACAATACAGAAACAGAGTTACATGCAATTTTAAACACATTAAAAAATAATGGTAGTTTTAATCAAAGTTTTGAAACTGTTTTTAATAATTTATATCCCAATTACGCAAACAATCGACTTTGGAAATATTTACTTTCTACATATGTCACTTTTGATACAGGGGATTTAAATAATCTATCTTCATTACTTTACAACGAGGGAGAAGAATTTGCCGGCGAAGAACGAATTGCAACAAATGGCTATGATACAATTCCAAACTATTTAGCCAAGGAACTTAATATTCAACTCAATCAACGAGTTTCAAAAATAGACTATACCAACGCAAAAGTTAAAGTAACACACAATGGAATAGAGACCGAAGCAGACTATGTAGTAGTTACGGTTCCTCTTGGAGTCTTGAAATCAAATACAATACAATTTGAACCTTCGTTACCAATAATCAAACAAACTGCTATTCAAAAAATTGGTATGAATTGTGTCAATAAATTTTTACTTACATGGAATATAGCATTTTGGGATGATGTACAATATATTTCTTACACGCCAACAATCAAGGATAAGTTTAATTATTTTGTAAATTTAAAAAAAGTAAATCCTTCTGTAAATGCTTTAATGACATTTGCTTACGCTGACTATGCTCGACAAACAGAAACTATGACAGATGCACAAATTATTGACGAAATAATGATACACTTGAGAGATATTTATGGAAACAATATTCCAAACCCAACAAGTATTTTACGAACAAAATGGAATTCCAATGAAAACTCATTTGGGGCTTATTCTTACACTGCAGTTGGTACTAAAATGTATCATTTTGATGATTTAGCACAAGAAATTAATGACAGAATATTTTTTGGAGGAGAACACACCGAGGCAGATTATTTCTCAACAGCTCACGGAGCTTATTTAAGTGGAATAAGAGAAGCTGATAAAATAATTGCACTTTAAATTAGCTGCCCTTTCGTTACTGAAACTATTCCATCGACTTTAACATTGAAGCCAAGATTATTTATCCTATTCCTTTTCCGAAAAATTATATGGATTGTTTCAGTTCATACGATTTACGATTTATTTACAAAATTTACATTTTAATTTATATTTCAAATCAGTCTGTCAGAAAATATCAATTTAAATTCGCAGTATGAATTTGAAAGGAGATGAAATGGCTAATAACGACGAGTTTGTTCAAACAAACACCAATACATAAAAGCGATAACATTTAAGAATAATAACAAGTTCAATTTAAATCTATGAAACCTATGAAAAAACAATCTATTTTCTGATTTTACCTCTGGTTGTGCTATGTAGACTATTGTTTAGCTCCTCTCCGTTTGCCTATGGCTCGGGTACTAATCGTGAAATTAAAAATGAAACTAAGCCATCCCAAAAGCCAATGCCCATTGCTAAAAAAAAGTCTATATATGAAAAAGAAAAATATGGGAGGCTACACCTAATGGAGTCATGTTCAAAAAATGGGAAGTGTCTCCCGAAGGTAAAAAAAATACAAGCCAGTTATGATAAAATAAAAAAGTATATAAACAATTTCAAAGATAGGTAAGCCGAAGTAACCTCTGTTACTTTTCAGCGCGAAAACGAAAATTCATCAGAACCAAAATGGCTCATAGTCAGTATTAATGGTGAAGAATACATGATGCAATTTATTCCTAAGGATTTTCAGAAGTTAAAAAGTCTCAAAGTTAACGACAAAATAATTGTTAGAAGCCGCAGTGCAGGGTATTCGTATAATCACCCCAATTTAATTATATCGAGCGACTATATTGCGAGAAATAATAAAGTGCTTTTTAAACGTGACGTAAGCAAAATATCGGTTGCTGAAGATTAAAAGTTTCGAGTTTAGCGACTCCTAAGGCTACAAGCCGAATAAAACGATTCACACTTAAAACTCGCCAAACATTTTTATCCTAAACTCCAAATCACTTCAAACCAGCCAAACTTTTCTCTATAGTTGCAATTTTAGCCAAAGCATCAGCTTGTTTTTGTTTTTCGATATTAATCACTTTTTCTGGTGCTCCTGCTACAAATTTTTCGTTAGAGAGTTTTGCCTCTACCGATTTTAGAAATCCTTGAGTGTATTTTAATTCATCGGTAAGTTTGGCAATTTCTTCTTCTACATTTATAGCTCCTGTAATAGGTATGAAATATTCATTCGATTTAATTCGGAATGATAAAGCAGCCTCTACCTTATTTGAAACATAGGCTAATGAACTGATGTTTCCTAATTTAGTTACCACCGAATCAAAGTAAGTAGAAACTTTATCATTGTTTACTACTTTTAATTCTATTGCCTCTTTAAACGGAATATTTTTGTCTTTTCTGATGGTTCTTATTCCTGAAATCACTTCAATCGTAGTATCAAAATCTACAATTAATTGTGAATTGAATGGTTTCATTTCTGGCCAAGTCGAAACTATCAATGCTTGCTGGGCAGTTCGTTCTTCAATGATTTGCCAAATTTCTTCGGTCAGGAACGGCATAAACGGATGTAACAATTTTAAGTTGCTTTCTAACATTTCTATGGCTTTCGCATAAGTAAGACTGTCAATAGGTTGTTGATAGGCTGGTTTAATCATCTCAAGAAACCACGAACAAAAGTCGTCCCAAACTAATTTGTAAATCCCCATTAAAGCATCAGAAATTCTATACTTTTCGAAATTGTCTTCAATTTCTAGAAGTGTTTGTTGCAACTTAGCTTCATACCATTCAATCGCCACTTTAGATGATTCGGGTTGGGTTATAGAATTAGAAACTTCCCATCCTTTTATTAACTTAAAGGCATTCCAAATTTTATTGGAGAACGCTTTTCCTTGGTTGCACAATTCTTCATCAAACATGATATCGTTTCCTGCAGCTGCACTCAAAAGCAATCCTACACGAACTCCGTCTGCTCCAAACTTATCTATCAAATCTAATGGGTCAGGCGAGTTTCCTAACGATTTAGACATTTTACGTCTTTGTTTGTCACGAACCAATCCCGTTAAGTAGACATTGGTGAATGGTTTTTTACCAGTATATTCATAACCCGCAATAATCATTCTGGCTACCCAAAAAAACAAAATATCTGGACCTGTAACTAAATCATTGGTAGGATAATAGTATTTAAAATCTTCGCTTTCAGGATTCATAATTCCACCAAAAACTGCCATTGGCCATAGCCATGAAGAAAACCAGGTGTCTAAAGCGTCGGCATCTTGTTTAAGGTCAGAGGTTAGAAGAGAGAAGTTAGAAGTTTTTTCTTTAGCTAACACCAAAGCTTCTTCGATAGTTTCGGCCACTACAAAGTCTTCCTTGCCATCTCCGTAGAAATAAGCCGGAATTTGTTGTCCCCACCACAATTGACGCGAAATATTCCAATCCCGAATGTTGTTTAACCAATGCGCATAGGTATTATTAAAACGGGCTGGATGCAATTTTATATCTCCATCAACCAAAACCGATTGAATAGCTGGCTTTACCAAATCTTCCATTTTAAGGAACCACTGGTCAGACAAACGAGGTTCAATTACCGCTTTTGTTCTTTCCGAAGTTCCTACTTTATTTAAATGAATTTCTGTTTTAGTTAATGCACCAATGGCTTCTAATTCTTTAGCTATGACTTCTCGAACTACAAAACGGTCTTTACCCTGATAATGCAAACCAAAACTATTTAGCGTTGCATCCTCATTAAAAATATCAATAATTTCTAGATTATGCTTCTCCCCTAGTGTTTTGTCATTCATGTCATGAGCTGGAGTTACTTTTAGGCAACCTGTCCCAAATTCAACATCTACATAATCATCTTCTATGATTGGTATGATTCTACCGCAAATAGGAACAATTGCTTTCTTTCCTTTTAAATGTGTAAATCGTTCATCATTTGGATTGATGCAAATGGCTGTATCTCCAAAAATAGTTTCAGGACGTGTTGTAGCTACTGTAAGTACATCCTCGCTTCCTTGAATTTTATAAGTAAGAAAATACAATTTTCCTTGTTGCTCCTCATAAATTACCTCTTCGTCAGATAAGGTCGTTTTAGCTTCTGGATCCCAGTTTACCATTCTGTAGCCTCTATAAATGAAACCTTTATTGTATAAATCGACAAAAGAACGAATTACCGATGCAGACATGTCAGGGTCCATGGTAAACTTTGTTCGTTCCCAATCGCAAGAAGCTCCAAGTTTTTTAAGTTGGTCTAGAATTACTCCACCGTATTTATCTGTCCATTCCCAAGCGTGAGCTAAAAATTCTTCACGAGTTAAATCGTTTTTATTGATTCCTTCCGCTTTTAATTTGGCGACTACTTTTGCCTCGGTAGCTATTGATGCATGATCGGTTCCAGGAACCCAGCAAGCGTTGAATCCTTTTAATCGTGCACGACGAATTAAAACATCCTGAATGGTATTGTTGAGCATATGTCCCATGTGCAATACTCCTGTCACGTTTGGTGGTGGAATTACTATGGTATATGGCGTTCTATGATCGGGAGTGGAATGAAAAAAATTATTTTTCATCCAGTAATCATACCATTTGTCTTCTATTTTTTTGGCGTCAAATTGTACAGGAATTGTCATTGTATTGTTTATTCGGTTAATCGGTTATTTGTTTAATCGATTAACCGAATAACCGATTAAAAAAATAACCTTTACTTTTGGTATATTTTTTGTAATCCTTGCAAAAGTAAAGAAATAGTGCAGTATAAAAAATTAAGAATTAATTATTTGCACTTTCAGTAAAAGAAAGTATTTTTACAATAAATAAATCAAATTTCAAATACAATGAAAAAACTAATCGTTTTATTACTTATCGTAGTGTTTAATCATTCTGCCTATTCTCAAGGTGCAAAGATTGAATTTAAAGCTGAAGATAATACTATTGATTATGGTAGGGTTGAAAAAAATAGCGATGATGGTGTTCGTGCCTTTGAATTTACAAATACTGGAGATGAACCATTAATTATTATTAATGCTGAATCGTCTTGTGGTTGCACGGTTCCTGCTTTCCCAAAAGAACCAATAATGCCTGGTAAAACTGGTAAGATTGAAGTAAAATACAATATGAGCATTGGTCCTATTAGAAAAACAATTACTGTTGAATCGAATGCCACTAATTATGAAGAAGGAAGGATTGCTCTAAAAATTAAAGGTGATGTTTATGAGAAAGAAATTATAAACTACATGGAGAAAAAGAAAGCTTTACCCCTTTTTGAAAATTAATTAGCAAAAAAATTATATTCTGATTTATAAAATACTTTTAACTTGGAACTTAAATTTTAGGATTTGGCTTTCTCTTTCTATTTCAAAATACAACAATTTCACCTCTTATGATTTTAAAT
>CANGUZ010000028.1 GCA_947457255.1 Flavobacteriaceae bacterium | reverse complement strand
GCACAAAAAGGAGAAAACGTATTCAAACAAAATTGTACGGCTTGTCACAAACCCGATTTAAAATTAGTAGGTCCGCCAGTTATTGAAATGGCTTCTATTTACAAAGACAATAAGGCTGGCTTACAAAGTTGGATCAAAAAACCAGGCAAAAAAAGAGCAGACGCACCTCAAATGCCAGGATTTCCACAATTAAATCAAGAAGAATTAGACCAAGTTTCAGAATATATTTTAACTATTAAATAAATTAGCATGTCAAAATTATTTTATGTCTTTCCACTAGCAGTAGCGATAGTATTCACATCAATAATAATATTCAATAAATAATAAATTAATTAAACTTTAAGATATGACACAAGTATTGGCAATTATGATTATCGTTTTTGTATTTCTTTCCATCTATTTTATGATTAAAATAAAGAATGTTACTGTAAGACTTACAAAAACAAAAGAATTAAACAACGAAGAAAATAAGTTAGAAAAGAAATACCAATTTATTAAAGGCTTGTATTAAAAAGTAAACTAATTTGAAAAACTACTTTTGTCGTGATAAGTAAGCATTTCCATAAGTGCTCAAATTAATTTTCTGAGATAGTTTGAAGCTGCTGACTCACTTAAACTGTCTCGATTTAATATAAGGTGCCAAATTTAAAAAAAACAAATAGTTAAAAAGTACCCATAAATTTGTTTTCTTTTGAATTTGGTTAGTTGAAAGCCCTTGTGTTTATTTACATACAGGGCTTTTTTATTTTATAGAAAAATTCCAAATAAATAGACTAATTAAGAAAATACTAGATTTGAAAAATAAAATAAACCTACTTCTTTCAGACCTAAACGAACAATTAATTTTTGGTTTATTTGAAAGAATGCGATTAGTAGAACAAATAGGTTCAGGAATAACTCGTATTCGTGATGTTATGAATGATGAAGGACTAACTCCTCCAGAATTTAATATTGATGGAATGTTTACAGTTACACTTAGAAGACCTTTCGATTTTGAAAAGTGGGTAGAAAAGTGGGTAGAAAAACTAACTGATAATAGAGTTAAAATTCTTAGAGAAGTTCATAACAATCATAAAGTAACTAAAAAAGAATTAGAACAAGCAGTAGGTATAAGTGCTTCTGCTATAGATAATAACATAGATGTTCTTAAAGATTTAGGATTACTTAGTAGAGAAGGAAGTGACAAAGGAGGTTATTGGAAAATCATTCCTGTTTTACCATAAGTGGGTAGAAAAGGTGGGTAGAAAAACAAAATTAAATTACCTCATTCAGCTGCACAAAAATCGCTCCTAGTCCAAGTATTCCTAGCATCAATTCTTTGTTTGCTTCATTTCGCTAATTTCAATTTTAAATGACGAGAAAGTCCTTTTTCGTTTAGTGGTAGATTGACGTTTTATGTTTTCAGTTGGCACTCCTTCCCAACGCTCCAAAAAGTTTTTGTATGCCAGAAATGTATCACTCCGAATGAAAAATGTGCAAGGCAACAAAAACTTTTCCCAAAGCTTAGTTACATAATGTGGCATTATAGTGCATAAAGAACTATCCTGCTACTAATCAAAATCTCGGATGCACTATAATAACATTATGTAAAAAAGCCGCTCACCCAACGCGCTTGCCAGTGGCTCCAGGACAACATTTTTTGCAGCTGAATGATGCCTGTCATCCTGAGCGAAGCCGAAGGACAGCTACAAAAAACACCGTCCTTCGCCACTGTCTTTAACAACGTTCGCCATTTCATATGAATATTTTCGGTTACCATCTCTTTTAAGAACGTTCACGGTAACTGTTTTTATCAGCTTTGTGTTTAAATAGGAAGTATTTGCATTGCTTTTGTAAGTAATAAAATGGTTTTTAATTATAGTTGATTTGCCTATGGTCAAAGCCATTTTATTACCCACAAAACCAAAACCCCAGTAAGAGTATCATTTTTCATTTGCCAGATAATCAGCAGTAATTGCTCCAGCGGAAAAGCTGATGCCATTCCGTTTTTTAAGATAATTTGCTGCAAACTGAACACTGCGACTGCGAACTAAATCTAAGGCATCAGCTTTTCCACTAAAGCAATCAGAAACAACCCAATAAGCAAATAAAAAATGATACAAACTATCAATTGGCGCTAAAGCTGTGAAAATTTTTTATAATAAGATTTCTTTATCTTAACGCAATAAGGAAAAAGGTCTACTTTCTTTTTACTTTGTTTTGCTTTGTTTTGCTTTATTTTAAACATACAAATACTTGTATTACAGATAATTAAAATTTTAAAAGAAAAATTGAGAATACTCTCGTTTGTTAAAAACTCAATCCGATTGTGAATAAGTTTGACTTTCATTTTCGCTTATAAATGTTAATCTTTGTACTGACAGTTAGGCACATAGGCGCCCGTGTGTACTAAGTCAAACATCTATTTATTAATTTAATACCATACCTACTATGAGTGTTAAATACCAAGTCCTTCCTCGGAAGAATCCTCAGGACATCAATGCTCCTGAGAAGTTTTATGCCGCTGCGGTTGCAGATGGAGATGTTAATTTGGATAAGCTCGCGGAGCTGATTTCCTATCAATGCACAGTTACCGAATCTGATTGCTATGCGGTGTTGCTGTCTTTAGAGCACAACATCATTAGCGAATTGGGTGAAGGTAGAATTGTGAAATTGGGCAGACTTGGAAATTTTCAAGTGGGCGTAAGTTCTGAAGGCAAAGATACTGCCTCAGAAGTAACCGCTAGTGCAATTACCAAAAGTCGCATCTTGTTCCGTCCTGGAAAAAGATTGCGCAGCATGTTGGAAAGTGTCTCTTTCCGAAAAGCAGGCTAGAACCCCGTAAACACTAGCAAGTGTTTATTGTAAGACCTCGAGTATTCCAGTGCTCGGGGTCTTTTTTTGCCCTATTATTAACGAAAAATTTCGTCAATTCGTCCCCATGAAACTTTTGTTTCGTCCTGACGAGGCGATTAACTCGTCCTGACGAAGCAAAAACGCGGTAAGGACGAACTGAAAAGAACCTCTCGAAGAGGCAAAAACTGCCTAATTATCTAAAAATTCTCTATTTTCTCTCCAAAGCAAAGCGCCTTTTCAGCAAAAAACTATGAAAAACTATCTCCCTATGTGGTCAAAAAAACTATTTAACCACAAAATTCTCTCTATTTCCTCTCCAAAGCAAAGCGCCTTTACCATATAAAAAACCAAAAAAAACAACTAAAACCTTGCCTACAACCCATAAAAAAAGCTCAAAAATACCGGCTAGAACCCCGTTTTTTGAGCAAATTTTTATTGTAAGACCTCGAATAATTCCAGTTATTCGCTTCAAACTTGGGTTAAAAGTAGTAAAAAGTTTCAAAAGTGGTGGGTCGTGTTAATAACTTTTGATTCTTTTTTTATTGATTTTTTTGAGTGCTGGTGTCGCTTGTTTTGCTTTATTTCCTAGGTATAAAAATCATTAATTTAGAGATTGTATATGTGTGGGAAATTTGGTAGGTTTGAAAAAGAAAATATAATTATGCAAGCAAAACCATTTTTGAAATGGGCTGGTGGTAAAACCCAGTTGATTAATGACATTGAAAAAGCGTTACCAAGAGAATTTACTTCACAAAAGTTTACTTATGTTGAACCTTTTGTTGGTGGTGGAGCCGTTTTGTTTTGGATTTTGGAAAATTTTCCTAATGTGGAAAAGGCTATTATTAATGATATTAATGCAGACTTAACTAATACTTACAAAGTTATTGCAGAGCAACCCAAAAAACTTATTACGGTTTTACAGAAGTTCCAAAAAAAGTTTCATTCTTTTGAAAATGATGCTGAAGGAAGAAGGGTTTATTATAATGAACAACGAGCACTTTTTAACACACGTTCTAAAGATATTGTAACACAAGCGGCTTTGGTTATTTTTTTAAACAAGACTTGTTTTAATGGATTGTTTCGAGTGAATAAAAGCAATGGCTTTAATGTGCCAATGGGAGATTCCACTAAGCAAACTATTTGTGATGTCGAAAATATAATGGCGGTTAGCAAGGTGCTGCAACGGGTTGAAATCCTGACAGGAGATTATAGAGAGACGTTACAACATGCCGAACATCCTGCTTTGTTCTATTTTGATCCACCTTATAAACCTTTAAGTCAAACTTCAAGTTTTAATACTTATACCAAAGACAATTTTGGTGATAATGAACAAATTGAATTAAGTGACTTTTGTAAAACATTGGACACGTTAGGTCATTACTGGATGCTAAGTAACTCTGATGTAAAAGGAAAAGATATGAACGATACTTTCTTTGATGACTTGTATGAAGAATTTAACATTAACCGTGTTTGGGCAAAACGTAGTATTAATGCTAATCCTGACAAACGAGGAAAATTAACCGAATTATTAATTACTAATTACGATACAAATAATTATATCCCCGTATTGGAACTAAACAAAACTTTATTTACAAACTTTGACAAGCCTTATTGGATTTTTAAAGAAAGAGTTTCTATTAATTCTATTCTTATAGATAAAAATAAAATGTCATTTCAAAATGAAGTATCAGATAAAGTAGTAAACGAAATAGTTACAAATTTTGAATTGCTTGGTTGGCTTCCTATTACATTAGATAAAGGAAATTATTTGTTAGATGGACAACACCGCCTTGCCGTAGCAAAAAAATTAAAATTAAAATACATTGATGTTGTAATTCAAGATACTGAATTATTAAACTCAGGACAGGAGTGTTCTTTAATAATTAATAGAAAAAAATCTATTGAACTTAAAGAGCTATGAATAAACTTGTAGTTTGTTTTATCAAAGTCCAATTTCGTTAAACGGTAGTTCCTCGATAAAATATTTACAATCAACACTTTTAATATATTGAAATACATCATTGTATTCTGGTTTGTCAAACCAATCATTTAAAACATAATAATACTCAACTTTTATATTTAGTGGTGTAAATAACTTTACGTATTGTTTCTTTTTAAAATCACAAGTTTGAAGTTTTTCATCAACAGATCCTGAACCAGCTTGGTATTTTTTTTCAATGATATAAATTGTTTTGTCTACTAACAAAGCACCATCGGGTAATATTTTCTTTGATAAAATATCTTTATAATTTATGCCACTTGGTTCAAGAAATGCTTTGTATAAATTATGCTTTTCATAATAATGTGCAACGATTTTACCATCTTTAAAAACTTGGTTTCCTTCAACAGTACATTCTGGGTGTTTTTTTAGCGCTTGTAAAAGATCGGTTCTTCCTTCAAATTCTAATCCATTTAAATTTGTTCTTGCACCACCGCCAACTGTGTTTGGTTTTTTTGCCATTTATGAGAGTAATTCTGGTAAAGTCACGTTTAATGCTTTAGCCAATTTATCAATATTAACCAAAGAAGGATTACGTTCACCACGCTCTACCATGCCAATATAATTAGCATGCAATCCGCTTTTTTCAGCAAGAGCAGCTTGCGATAGTTTTTGTTCGGTACGGCGTTCTCTTACCTTTTTGCCAAAGAGAATTAAGACTTCTTCTTCCATGAATCAAATTTGAACTATTTAAATGAAAAAAACCACACACAATAAGTGTGATTGTAAAATATATTTATTATATTTGATCTAATAAAAACATTGAATATGGAACCAATAATTAAAATTAAAAAGCTTACTATTGCTACTTCTAAGCCATCTAAAAACAAAGAAGGTATCAATAAAAAAATCAAAAAGAGCGAGAAAATGTCAGCTTTAGTTGATACATTGCGTATTATTGCATTAGATAAGCATTTAAAAGATAAAAGCGTTTTAATACCTAATGAATGTGAGAAGTATGGCTTCACAAAAGGAAATCATAATCTTGGAAAATTACTTTATTTTTTAGCTGATATGTTAGAAGAATGATAAAACCCTATTTCAAATCCGAAGACAAAAACTTTTACCTTTTGCAAGGTGATTGTATGAAACTATTGCCTCAGTTTGATCATAAGTTTGATATGGTTTTTGCCGATCCGCCTTACTTTTTATCTAACAATGGTTTGTCTATTCAAAGCGGTCAAATTGTGTCGGTAAATAAAGGTACTTGGGATAAATCAGAAGGATTTGATTTTATTAATAATTTTAATCGCAATTGGTTAAAGCAAGTTAGAGAAAAACTAAAAGACAATGGCACCATTTGGATAAGTGGTACGTATCATAATATCTTTTCAGTTGGTCAATTATTGCAAGAATTAGATTTTAAAATCTTAAATGTAATCACTTGGGAAAAGAACAATCCACCACCCAACTTTTCTTGTCGGTTCTTTACACATTCAGCCGAGTTAATCATTTGGGCACGAAAAAAAGAAAAGGTACCGCATTACTACAACTATGAGTTAATGAAACAACTCAACGGTAATAAACAAATGAAAGATGTTTGGAAATTGCCAGCGATTGCCAAATGGGAAAAGTCGTGTGGCAAACATCCCACACAAAAACCTTTATCGGTTTTAACTCGAATTATTTTAGCATCAACAAAACCAGGCGCATGGATATTAGACCCATTTGCAGGAAGTTCCACAACAGGAATTGCTGCCAATTTAGCTAATCGACGCTATTTAGGGATTGATATGGAAACCGAGTTTTTAGAAATTAGTAAGAATAGAAAACTAGAAATAGAAAATCCAACTATTGTAGAAGCTTATAAACAAAAAATTAGCGGATTTGAAAGTAAAAAACAATTACAATTGTACTTATCCGAGGAACCAAAACCAAAGGAGAGATTAGCCTTGGGGTATATAAGAGGGAAAGACTTGGCTAAGTTAAAAACGTTAAATACATTTTATTTCCATTCTACTGATAAACAAAATAACTTTTTGGAATTCCCTTATGATTTATACAATGCTAAAAAACTAGTTATTTATTCTGGCGGTCGTGCTAAACCTTATTACCTTACCTCCTATTTTGGAGAGATTGAAAGCATATCCCATAAACACAAATCAAAGATTAAAGGAAAAGAAAAGTCTGAAACTGAATATTATTTTGAAGTAAAATTAAAAGATAAGTTTTCAGAAGATATTAGTATTGAAAACAATCGTAACATCAAAAAATGGATGAAAGACTATTGTACTGAATATGATTTAAAATCTGTAAACTATTTACCCGTATTGACTTTTGCCGAGAATGTCTTTTAAAAATCAGAGGATGAAAATTTGAAAAAACATCTAAAGAAATTTAACTAATTATTATTTATTAAAGCAAACGAACTCCCCGCTAACGTGCGACTAGAGCGAAGCGACTGGCGTAGCAATCTTTTGGTATGGTAAGTAAATCCAATAAAAATTAAATTTAAAAAAAGGGATTGTTGGTGATGTAGTTCTAATTCGTATTTTTATATATAGAAACCACACGAAGGGATTTGCTAAGCACAGTTCGGCCATTGGCCTCGGGTGACTCCGTCGAACCTTCGATTTCGTGCGTTAGCCTAAGAAAGAAAACTAAATCTCTAACTATGTCAAGCCTAGAACAAACCCACCAATTGCCTATTTATAAAAAAGCTGAACTCCTCTACAAGCTAGTAGAGAGTATAGTTGCTTCCTTACCCGAAGAGGATGAATACATTCAAAGCACTAAACATTTGATGCTGGAGGATGTTATGATTATTCCCGCCAAAATTGCGGGTGCCGAAGCCGGTGACTTGTACAGCATTAGAATGCAAAATGCTGCCATCATTAGAGAACATGCCATGCACTTGTATGTCCAGGTAGGTGCTTTGCGTTTTCATGATGCTTACAAAAATATTCAGTACATTCAACTGATTCGAAAAGAGATTAACGAATTTAGACTTCTATTTATAGAATGGGTAGACAGTTTTGACACCAACAACCACATTTGGGATGATTGGGGGTTGTTTAATCCGCCTGGAGCGATTCCTCCTAGTGAAGATGAAGATTAAAGCAATGTAATTTTGTTGGATTGGGTAACCAAGGTAAGTAGAGTTAGACGCTTGAACATTGATTTGTATTGTTGTTGTAAACTGAAGCGTTATGAAATTGGTATTCAGAGTTTTATAATTTACTATCGGTCAAACTCTCGATGGAGAGTGGAGCTTAAAGATGCTGAAACGAGTTCAGCATGACAGTATCATGAGAGAGAGGGGGAAATGAGATGCTGAAACGGGTTCAGTATGACAGGATTGTATGGGGGATGGAGATGCTGAAACGAGTTCAGCATGACAAGATCATGATAGAGATGCTGAAACGAGTTCAGCATGACAGGATGATAGAGGATTAGGGTTATCTTAAAGTCTTTGCTCCTATTGTACTGGAGGTTGTTTTGCTTTGTCTCTGGCTTGTATTCGTGCAATTTTCTTAGCTCTTTTTTCAGCCTTTTTCTCGTCTTGTAATCTTTTTGCTTCAATTCTAGAGGTACGCTCTACAGTAATTTGTGAGGGTTGCTGTGGTTCTTGTTCTATTTTATCTAAATTATTTTCTAGACGGTCATCTTGCTTTTCTACTTGAGCTGTGGCCATTGTTATTCCTGCAAAAAGCATTGTAACTAAAAAGGCTATTTTCATTTGAGTGATTTTTAGTGGATTATTGTTGGAACAAAGCTAGAACACTATTCCGCTATTTGAATTATATAATTATCACTAAAGCTTTCAAAATTCAATGATTATGATTTGGTTGGGTGCATTTGTAATGTTGACTAGGAATAACTGCTACGATTCCTTTTATGGTTTTCTATGCTCCTGCAGATGTTTCGTGTGACTATAGGTAGCGCTATTATAACCGCTAGACCTTATATTAGTCAATACTAAAATTATTGGAGTATATGCTATATACGCCACTAACAAAACCAAAAAAATTGCCACCTCAAAACACATCCAAACTTATTTTGTAAGAAAGGGTAAAGCGGGTAAAAATGAAGCCCAACGAAAAGTATTGGCTCGAGCCGTTAAAAAAGAAAGAGCCACATGATTAGAGGGAAGCTTCGGTAAGAAGAAAGAACACTACAACCTTCGCAAAAAAGCCCTTACCAAAGCCACAGAAATCCTTTGGATCTTCATCAGAATCCATTCAGCAAATGCATTAGAAATAGGGAGACAAATCCAAAATCAAGTCCTTAAAAAAGTAGCTTAAAAAAAACAGTTTTTTTTTTGATAACTACATCATGTTTATTGCTTAAAAGTTGTTTTAAGACTAAATCAACACGTATTGACAAAAAAAAACTCCAATCTAAAATTTTCAATTAATGTTGCTAACAATTTTATTCGAAATTTAATATACTTCTGAACGTACCAAAACAATCTTGAACAAAGTAATTAAAATGGAGTTGATTGATAAAAAATCCATTCAATAAATTTGATGGAAAAATACGTATTGCTGATGCTGTATTACTAACCAATTAAGAATCATTCCTAATCACTAATTTAGTAGGATTTACAAAAAAACAATCTGAACATTTTTAAACATTCCAATTGGAAATAAAAATGCAATAATGATTATTCTGTTTTAAGCCACTACTGCAGTAAACTCAATTTCTACAAGATATTCTGGAGCTACTAGCTTGCTAACCTCATAAAAACCTGTAGTAGGCTTAACATCTTTAAAATAAGTAGCATGCGCTGTTGCAACTGCCTCAAAAGTTGAAATATCGGTAGTAAATATTCGTGTACGAATTACATCTTTCATACTTACATTTAAATCTTCTAAAACCTTTTCTATTCGTTCTAAGATATTTAAAGTTTGAGCGTGCGCGTCATCAGCTTTTACTTTCACTCCATCAACAATGGCAACTGTACCTGAAACTTCTACGATATTTCCGATTCGAACAGCACGACAGTATCCCATTTTATCTTCCCATGGAGATCCTGTTAAAATATTTTCTCTTTTCATTTTATTTTTAGTTATTGATTTATAAAGTATTATGATACTATCTCTTAATGAATTAGTTGATTTGAAATTTAAATAATAAGATTAGTTTACAATTATTTTTTCTTTTTATTAGATGATGTAGTTAAAGCATTTACAAATTTATTTTCAGTAGGATTGTACGTCATTTTATTTTCTTGAGTTTTGCTTTTTAAAATAATATCTCCTTCTACTGTAATGCTTAAAACCAATCCTTCATTTCTCACTTTTTGAATAGTTTCCGAAGCCGTTTGTTTTGCATCTAAAAAATGAATTTCTTTTATTTTGACACTTGTTTGTTCATTTGACAACAATTTAGTTTTAGAAATTACATTACATATTTCTGTAAATGTTGTTGTAGCATCTTCTGTTTTTAATTTGGTTTCCGTAATTTTATTTTCTGTCCAAGAAATACTATACAATTTTACTCCTTTAGCCATAAATGGTAAAATTTTACATTGTAAAGGCAATTTGTTTTCATCGATACTTTTTAATAAAATAGTATCTTTTTTCGCGCCTTTATTTGTAATAAATAGATAAAAATTATTCCTAACTATCTCAGCAGAAATATTCTCGAATTTAGCAAGAAATTTCGAAGAAGTTGATTTTTTTTGACTAAATGAAGTGTTAGAAAATAATAAAATTGTAAAAAGCAGAATTGTTTTTTTCATGAGAAAGTTAGATTTTCAACTGCTACGAAAATACAAAATAATATGAATTGAAATAAAAAAAACCGAGCTATTTCTAACTCGGTTTACAATTATGTGGTATTTAAAATTTAGTCTTTCTGAGATTTTACAGCTAAGCTGTAAATAACTAAACCGAAACCTATTTTATTGATTGCATCGGCAATATTGTAAGCTACGTCTACGCTACCTTTACCTAGTATACTTGTATACCAACCGTCAGTTCCTAGCATGTATCCTAATGGATAAATAGCCCAACCTACAAGTACAAACCAACATAAAATTTTATGGGCTGCTAAAACATTACCTCCAGCTGCTGCAGCTAATTTAGATGCGCTACCTAACCAAATTTCATAAACTATGACAAAATAAGCTAATCCAGAGATGCCACCCCAAAGTGCTGCACTATCAGAATAAACAGTTTCTCCTAAATATCCTGTTACTAGCATAACGATTGAAAGGAAAATCATTTTCCATAATAAATCAGTTTTTGCTCCTGCTACTTTAAGTATTAAGTAAAACTCCAAACACATCAAAGGAACTGTCAAAATCCAATCCACATAACGGAAAAAAGTTGGCGACTCGCCTACTTCAGCCCAATACTCTTTCATGTAAAAATAGTGTACAGCAGCAATAAAGGTAATTAAACCTGACACTAAAACAGAAGTACGCCATTTTTTATCAAATTGATTCAATGATAAAAAGAAAAAAGCTGATGCAGCCATCATGGCCATACATCCTACAAAAAAGGTAAAACCTACATAATCATCTGGTAACATTTTAGTTACTAATGATGGAATAAACATTAAGTTTGTCATAATAAATAGTTTTTAGTTGTTAATAATAATAAATGTTTAAACAAACATACAAAACATTAAACAAATAACAATGCGTTTTGTTTAATTTTTTTTTACTATTTTTAAACAAAAATTTAAATGGGATGACAAAGTATTCGAATTATGCAATTATAGCAAGCTTTTTTGGCCTATGGATAAATTCATATTTATCAACTATTGGTCAAGTTTGGATAGGTTTTATTTTAATTTTTACTTTTGGTATTTTACATGGTGCAAACGATTTGGAACTTATAAAAAATGTAAATTCTGAAGGCAAAACTCTTCATTTTTATAAAGTCCTTCTGTATTATATAGTAATAGTATTAAGTGGAGCCATTTTATTTTATATCATTCCATGGTTAGCATTGAGTTTATTTATTTTAGTTAGCGGTTATCATTTTGGTGAACAACAATGGAATGGAAAACTAAAACTAGCAAAAAGTTGGGTAAAATTTATTTTCCAAATGCTGTATGGACTAATAATTCTATTTTTAATTTTTTCATTTCATGATAAAGAAGTTTATACTATTATTTTAGCCATTACATCTTTAGAAGTTCCAACACATTCTTTTTTACTTATATTAAAAATTCTTGTTTTTTTATTTATACTATTTATTGTTTTTCTTTACTTTATAAATAAGGAATTCAAAAAAATTATTTTTAAGGAACTTTTCTACCTAATTGTATTTACTATACTATTTAAAGTGTCAAGTCTTATTTGGGGGTTTGCATTGTATTTTATATTTTGGCACAGTATTCCATCTATAATGAACCAAATGAAATTTCTTTATGGTGAGGTTAGTTTCGAAAATTTCAAAATATATTTCCGCTCTGCTTTTTTTTATTGGATAGTTTCATTAATTGGGATTGCTTTGCTTTATTTTATTCTTAAAGACCAAAAAATATTCAATGCCTTGTTTTTTTCTTTCTTAGCTTCAATTACTTTTCCTCATGTACTAGTTATTCTGAAAATGTTTGAAAAAAAATAAAGTCAATATTCAATAAAAAAAACCGAGCTATTGCTAACTCGGTTTAGTCTATTAATTATTAAAAAAATAATTATTTTACTTCTTCATATTCAACATCTTGAACATTGTCACCTTGAGCTTCTCCTTGTGGTTGTGGCTCTTGCGCTTGACCTTGTTCTCCTTGTGCATACATTGCTTCAGTAGCAGTTTTCCATGCAGCGTTGATATTGTCTAACGCTTTTTGAATAGCTGGAATGTCTTGCGATTGGTGAGCCATTCTCAATTCAGTTAATGCATATTCGATAGCTACTTTGTTATCATCAGATAATTTCTCACCTAATTCTTTCAATTGAGATTCAGTTTGGAAAATCATTCCATCTGCTTCATTCAATTTTTCAGCTCTTTCTCTTGCAATTTTGTCTGATTCAGCGTTAGCTTCAGCGTCTTGTTTCATTCTTTCGATTTCTTCAGCTGTTAATCCAGATGAAGCCTCGATTCGAATGTCATGCGATTTTCCAGTTCCTTTGTCAGTAGCTGATACTTTGATGATACCATTAGCATCGATATCAAAAGTTACTTCAATTTGTGGAACTCCCCTTGGTGCTGGTGGAATACCATCTAAGTGGAAACGACCAATTGTTTTGTTATCAGCAGCCATTGCTCTAGCACCTTGCAATACGTGAATTTCAACTGTTGGTTGAGAATCTGCAGCGGTAGAGAATACTTGAGATTTTTTAGTTGGGATAGTAGTGTTAGACTCAATCAATGTAGTCATAACGCCACCCATAGTTTCGATACCTAAAGATAATGGAGTAACGTCAAGTAACAATACATCTTTTACATCTCCAGAAAGAACTCCACCTTGAATAGCTGCTCCAATAGCAACAACCTCGTCAGGGTTAACTCCTTTAGACGCTTTTTTACCAAAGAATTTTTCTACTTCGTCAGCAATTCTTGGCATACGAGTAGAACCTCCTACAAGAATAACTTCGTCAATATCAGAAACAGATAAACCTGCATCTTTCAAAGCTTTTGCTACTGGTGCCATAGAACGTTTTACCAACGCATCTGACAATTGCTCAAATTTAGCTCTTGTTAATTTTTTCACTAAGTGTTTTGGTCCTGAAGCTGTAGCTGTAACATATGGCAAATTGATTTCTGTTTCAGCAGAAGATGATAACTCAATTTTTGCTTTTTCAGCTGCTTCTTTAATTCTTTGTAAAGACATAGGATCAAGACGCAAGTCAATTCCTTCTTCAGCTTTGAATTCATCTGCCAACCAGTCAATAATTGTTTGGTCAAAATCATCTCCTCCTAAGTGAGTATCTCCGTTTGTAGATAAAACTTCGAAAACTCCGTCTCCTAATTCAAGAACAGAGATATCAAATGTACCTCCACCTAAATCGTAAACAGCAATTTTTTGATCTTTACCTTTTTTATCCAAACCATAAGCCAATGCAGCTGCAGTTGGTTCGTTGATGATTCTCATTACTTTAAGACCAGCAATTTCACCTGCTTCTTTTGTAGCTTGACGTTGAGCATCGTTAAAGTAAGCCGGAACAGTAATAACTGCCTCAGTAACTGTTTGACCTAAATAATCTTCAGCCGTTTTTTTCATTTTTTGAAGTGTCATAGCTGACAATTCTTGAGCAGTATATAAACGACCATCAATGTCTACACGTGGTGTATTATTGTCTCCTTTTACTACTGAATAAGGAACTCTTTTTGCTTCCTCACTAGTTTCAGCAAAAGTATGTCCCATGAAACGTTTGATAGAAGCAATAGTCTTAGTTGGATTAGTTACTGCTTGTCTTTTAGCAGGATCCCCTACTTTAATTTCTCCACCTTCAACAAAAGCGATGATTGATGGCGTTGTTCTTTTTCCTTCTGCGTTAGGGATAACAACTGCTTCATTACCTTCCATTACAGAGACACAAGAGTTTGTTGTACCTAAATCAATTCCGATTATTTTACCCATTTTTATTATATTTAATTTTATTGTATACTATTTTTAACAACTCGTGAACGATAAGTCAATCTTTATGCCAACATAAAAAAATTAATTAATTGTCAGTTCCTATTTAAATTGGCGAAAAAAATCTGACAAGATGACATTTAGTTTAATGCATTAAAATAAAAAACGGTTTCTAGATTCTAGAAACCGCTATTACTTTAAATTTAGAAAACACAAAAACTACTCTTTCGTAAAAGGTATTTTATTTCCGTTAGATAAAATCATATCCAATCCCGTTTTATTTTGGTTAAATATAAATTGCACTCCAGCTTGTTTCGATTCGAAAGTATCTACAGCCGTATTTTCTAAACCAAATGAAGGATAATCCGTAATTGTTGCAATTAACAATCCGTTCTCTTCACTAAAAATAATTTTTACAGGTGCCATCTTATTAGAATATGTTCCTAAATAGTCATCTAATATAACATCTTTTTCAAGTATACCTTTTCCAGATTTCCATGAATTATTATCTTCATTACTGTCAGGAAAAACATGATCGGGATCTAGAATAATACTTTCAATTTCTTCAGTTGAATTGTGTTTAAAAGACCATGATTTATTTCTCTGCCAAATTTCAACAGGCAATTTGATTCTAGTTATTTTACCGCTAACGGTTTTGATATCTAAAATTACAGGCATTGGCATTTTCTCAAAGTTTTCAATTGAAATAATCGCACCGAGTTTCGGGTCGTTTTTAATGTATTTTACTCCATTAATTCCTTGATCTAATTTCCAATTATTGATAAACCAACTTCTCCAAAACCAATTTAAATCTTCACCAGAAACATTCTCAATTGTTCTAAAAAAATCATCAGGCGTCGGGTGCTTGTATGCCCAACGTGAAATATAATTCTTTAAAGCTAAATCAAATCTTTCTTCACCAAGTACTTGTTCTCTAAGCATTACTAAGCCAGATGAAGGTTTGCTGTAAGCTAGTAATCCAACATTTGCTTCTTTCATGCCATCAGGAGCGGTTACAATAGGCTCAATATCACTATTTGTGTATGGATAGGACATTTCATGCAAATTCATCGGCGGCATTTTATACTCACCGTTATTAAAATCAACACTACTCAATGAATTGATAAAGGTATTAAAACCTTCGTCCATCCAAGCAAATAAACGCTCATTGGATCCAACAATCATAGGAAACCAAATGTGTCCAAATTCATGATCAGTAACGCCCCATAAATCAGCACCTTTTGATTCCCAACCGCAAAAAACAATTCCAGGATACTCCATTCCACCTTCATTTCCAGCCACATTTGTCGCTGCTGGATAAGGATATTCAAACCAACGTTTTGAATAATTTTCAATGCTAGCTTTGGTATACTCCGTCGATCTGCCCCAAGCAGCATTTCCGTCACTCTCTATTGGATATGCAGAAATTGCCATTGACTTTTTTCCGCTTGGCAAATTGATTCTAGCTGCATCTATTATAAACGAAGCCGAAGATGCCCAAGAAACATCTCTAGCATTTTTCATTTTGAAATGCCAATTTAAAGTGGCTTTTGTAGCAGGTCTTGAAGCTGGATTTGTCACTTCATCGGCAGAACGAATAACAACTGTTTTATCACTTTGTGATGCCATTGCCCAACGTTTTTGTTGTTCGGGAGTATATACTTCTGTGGGATTTACTAATTCTCCAGAACAAACTACGATATGATTTGATGGTGCGGTAATTGTAACATCAAAATCACCATATTCTAAATAGAACTCGCCAGCTCCAATATAGGGAAGGGAATTCCATCCTTTTACATCATCATAGACACACATCCTAGGATACCACTGTGCTATGGTAAAAATTTTGCCGTTTTTAGTATCTAAAACCCCTGTTCTATCTGAACCATAAATTGGAGAGATATAAGAGAATTCAATTTTTAATTTTACAATTCCACCATTTGCATTTAATTCTTTAGGAAGCATAATTTGCATTCTAGTATCAGTTATAAAAAACTTAGCTTCTGTTTCTGAGACTTTTCCTTTAGTTGAAGTAATAATTTTTACAGATTTGATTTTATGACCACCGTCAAAAACCTGACCTTTAGCCCCGTTTCTGCTCCCAGTCACAGGAATCACAGCATTCCCTCTGGAATCCGATTTGAATAAGTTTTGATCTACATTCATCCATAAAAAAGATAATTTATCAGGACTATTGTTAGTATATGTTACAACTTCAGAGCCTGTTATTTCACTGTTTTTATCATTTAAACTTGCTGTTATTTGATAATCTGCTCTATTTTGCCAATATTTTGCTCCTGGTTGCCCACTTGCCGACCGAGTTTCTGTTCCGTTTTTTGAATAAAAAAGTGGTGCAAATGCTTCGTGATAATCATATTTAGAAACAATAGGACTTTGTTGTCCAAATACACTTGGGATTGCAAAAACTAGAGCCAATATTAATATGACTTTACAATAGGTTAATCTCATAGACATATATATTTATTTTAATACTTAGAATTACTTTCTTTGTAAAAGTTACACAAACTAAATACTTTTTATTAAATAAAAATAAAAAATAGATACTTTTAGCAAAAAATTAAGCCGAAAACGTAATTTTAGTTTAAAGTACCAAATAAAAAAGCCAACTCATTGGTTGGCATTCATAGTATTTTGACACAACTAAACAGACCTGAAAATCCTATTTATGGGAATTGCAAAGCCTTGTTTGAGAACAACTGTATTGTCTGTTACAGCCCATACTGTAGTTTCTACAACTTTTTTAGATTGGTTGTCTTCGAAGAAAATTTTAATTTTGGAATGTTCTAGATTTCCAAGAGCTTGCGCACGATTTAATTCATTTTTACGTTGATAAATGGCGTCATTATCTTTAAGGACATCTGAATTGGGGAACTTGAGAGACTGAATATTTTCTTTCTCTACGATTTCGAAATAAGTAATCATAACGGTTAAGTTTTAGTTAATAAATAGCATTTGGGTATGTGAAAGTAATAAAATATATTTACAAAACAAATAAAAAGTCATAAATTTTTAAATTATTATGAAAACTACTCTTAAAAATTTATATTCAACAGCAGAAATTAATCATAAAGGTGCTGAATTAATATCTTTTAAAAACAAATTCAATAAAGAATATATCTGGGAAGGAAATCCTGAATTTTGGGGAAAACATTCTCCTGTATTATTTCCCATTGTTGGTACTTTAAAAAATAATTCTTTTGTTTATAACGATACTACTTATCGATTATTGCGACATGGTTTTGCTAGAGATGTTAATTTTCAGTTAATTAGCAAAACAAATGAAGAAGCTGTTTTCTCTCTTTTGGCCAATGAAGAAACCTTAAAAGTATACCCATTCCTATTTGAATTACAACTTAAATACACTTTAATTGAGAATGAGTTGCAAATAGCCTACAGCATTTATAATAAAGACAATGTCGTATTACCTTTTTCTATAGGTGCTCACCCTGCATTTGCATTACCAAAAGATTTTGAAAGTTATACTTTGGCTTTTAATCAATCTGAAAATTTGATAAGTTATCAACTTGAAAACGATTTGATTTCCGATAGTACCATTGAACACCAGATGAGTGAAAATAAGTTGCCTTTAACCTACTCTTTATTTGAGAATGATGCATTGATTTTTAAAAATTTAAATTCTAAAAAAATCACTATTTTAGAAAACAACATTCCATTGCTTCAAATTAAATTTGATGATTTTCCTCATTTTGGAATCTGGACAAAAAAAGAGGCGCCGTTTATTTGTTTAGAACCATGGTTGGGATATTCCGACACGATTCACTCAAACGGAAAAATTATGGATAAAGAAGCAATTCAATTCATTGAAGCAAATGAAACTTTTGACCTTGTTTTTAGTATTGAAATTTTATAAAAAATATAAGAAGTAAATTTAGAATTTTGGTAACGTTTTGATATACAATTCTTCTACTTTTTTTCTAGCCCATTCCGTTTTTCTTAGAAATGTTAAACTCGATTTTACACTTGCATTCTCAGTAAAACATTTAATTTTTATAAATTCGCCTAAAGTATCAAAGCCATAAAAACCGACTAGTTTTTCAACTATTAATTGAAGCGATATTCCATGAAGTGGATCTTTGTTTTTTGAGCTTTCCATTGCACAAATTTAAATTAATTTTATTGGTCTTTCATACATTTGTTGTTACATTTGCCGTCCTATGTTAAAAACAATCAATATACTAAATAAAAGAGCCCGTTTCGATTATGAAATTATCGAAACTTTTACTGCTGGAATTGTATTGGCTGGTACAGAAATAAAATCTATTAGACTTGGCAAAGCAAATATCACTGAAAGTTTCTGTGAGTTTAGTGGCACCGAACTCTTTGCTATAAATACTTATATTGAAGAATATGCTTTTGGAAACCAGTTTAACCATAAAGCAAGAAGCGAACGCAAACTTTTGCTTAACAAAAGAGAATTAAAAGGATTAGCGAGAAGTGTGCAGGCAAAAGGATTAACCATTGTTCCTTTGAAATTATTTACTAATGAAAAAGGAATGGCAAAACTAGAAATTGGACTTTGTAAAGGAAAGAAAACTTACGACAAACGTGAGTCTTTAAAAGAACAAGACACAAAGCGTGATTTAGATAGAATTAAGAAATCTTTCTGAAAGGTTTTTAAAATTTAAAAAACTACAATCCAAAAATTAGAATTGTAGCTTATTTCTATAAAAGCAAAAAAATTATCTGCTTTTCAAATAATCCAATACATTTTTTTCAATTCGTTCATTGATATTAGAAATATCTGCTTTGACAAATTTTTCTCCTAGAATATTTTCATACAATTCAATATATCTATCTGAAACCGTTTCTATATAATCATCAGTCATATTTGGAATATGTTGTCCTTCTTTTCCTTGAAAACCGTTTTCAATTAACCAGCGTCTAACAAATTCTTTGGACAATTGTTTTTGCTCTTCTCCTTTATCTTGCCTTTCTTGATAGCCCTCAGCATAAAAATAACGGGATGAATCTGGAGTATGGATTTCGTCAATTAATACTATTTTACCTTCTTTAGTTTTTCCAAACTCGTATTTCGTATCCACTAAAATCAATCCTCGACTAGCCGCAATTTCAGTTCCTCTTTGAAACAAAACTCTACTATATTGTTCTAATACCAAATAATCTTCTTCGGTAACAATTCCTTTAGATAAAATAGTCTCTCGTGAAATATCGGCATCGTGTTCGCCATTATCCGCTTTTGTAGTTGGAGTAATAATTGGCTCTGGAAATTTGTCGTTTTCTTTCAATCCTTCAGGCATAATTACTCCACAAATCTGTCTTTTCCCGAGTGCATATTCTCGAGCCGCATGACCAGAAAGATAGCCGCGAATTACCATTTCAACTTTAAAAGGTTGACATAAATAGCCAACAGCAACATTTGGATCAGGAGTAGCTATTAGCCAATTTGGAACAACATCTTTGGTAAGTTCCATGAATTTTGTGGCAATTTGATTCAATATTTGTCCTTTGTAAGGAATTCCTTTTGGCAAAACCACATCAAATGCAGAGAGTCTATCAGTTGCTATCATAACTAATAAATCGTCATTAATAGTATAAACTTCTCTTACTTTGCCTCGATAAACAGCTTTTTGACCTGGAAAATTAAAATTTGTAGTAGTAATTGTGTTACTCATTATTGTAGTTGTGTGTTGTAGTTTAAGTCCGCAAATATAATTAAAAATCCACGAGTTTTTTTAGACAAAAAAAATGAAACTATGAAGACATCAAATTTTAGAAGTCATTCATTTTATTATTAGTAATCTATTTTAAACCAAAAAATGAATTCAATAAAAACTGGATGAATTATTACTATTTTAAAATATATTTGTTGTTTTGCATTACCGCCATTCACAAACAAATGAAAAAAATCCTTATAACTATCTTTTTTTTAATATTTCTTGTTTTAGTTGTCTTCAACTACAGAATCCCTTTTTTAAAACAGAAAGGAGGACCTTGGTCAATAGGTTTTGCCAATTCCAATTCTATTCCTGAGGATATTTTTGTCCAAAAAAATATAAAATATCCATTAGAGCAACTAAAAAGTATTAATGATAGTACTCATTTTTTGGCTGACCCTTTTTTCCTTAAAGTGAAGGACACATTCTATCTTTTTTTTGAACATAAAAAAATAGAACCTAATGCCGAAATTGGTTTACTAACTTCAACAGATGGAAGAAATTATATGTACAGAGGTACCGTTTTGAAAGAAAAGTTCCATCTATCTTATCCGCAAGTATTTAAATACAAAAAAAACTATTATATGATTCCTGAAAGTCAGGGTTCTAATCATGTTTTATTGTATAAAGCCAGTCGCTTCCCTTTTGGTTGGAAAGTTTGCGATACCTTACTAAAAAACATTAAGTTAAAAGACCCAACTATTTATATTTCAGATACTTTAAATATTTTATTAGCAACAGATAACAAATTAACAATGTATATGTATCAATCAGATTCACTTTTTGGAAAATGGAAATTACATAAGAAACCAAAAGTAATTATGGGAAGTGAATCAAGATGTGGGGGAAGAATATTTGTAGATAAAAATAGATTAATAGTACCGATTCAAAATGCCACCAATGGTTATGGATTTGGAGTGTCTTTATATAATTTGAGATTTAAAAATGATGATTATACTATAAAAAGAGTAAAACCTTTCTTTCTGAAAGGACATAAAAACATAAAAGAATTTAATGCTGGAATGCATCACTTTGATATTCAAAAAATAAACAAAGGCTATTATTATGTCTATGACGGAAATAGATTAGGAAATAAAAAAAACCTTTGGAATATTAAAGGTTCTTTAAAAATGAATTATTATGATTTTAAAAATTGGCTTTATCAAAGTTTAAATTAATGCAAATAAACTAAATTACTTATAGAGTTCCGTCTAAATCACTGGTAATATCTTTAAATCTACTTTTTGAATTCATTTAACACTTCATTTTTCATTGATTTAGAGTACTCACTAATCATGATTTTCAATCTGTTTGTAGGCATCAATTACTTTTTTAACCAATCGGTGGCGCACTATATCTTTGTCGTCGAGATAGACAATACCTATACCTTCAACATCTTTTAAAACCAAAATCGCTTCTTTAAGTCCAGAAATGGTTCTTCTAGGCAAATCGACCTGACCAGGGTCCCCTGTAATCATAAACTTGGCGCTTTTTCCCATACGAGTCAAAAACATTTTCATTTGAGAGTGAGTTGTGTTTTGAGCTTCATCTAAAATCACAAAAGCATGATCTAAAGTTCGACCTCGCATAAAAGCTAAAGGTGCAATTTGAATAATTCCCTTTAAAATATAATCCTCTAATTTCTCATTCGGCAACATATCACGAAGCGCATCGTACAAGGGCTGCATATAGGGGTCTAGTTTCTCTTTCATATCACCTGGAAGAAAACCAAGATTCTCCCCAGCTTCAACTGCAGGACGAGTTAAGATAATTCTTTTTACTTGTTTTTCCTTTAAGGCTTTTACTGCCATAGCCACTCCAGTGTAGGTTTTTCCTGTTCCTGCTGGCCCTACTGCAAAAAGCATATCGTTTTTATTCATCATGTCTACCAACAATTGCTGGTTAGGCGTCATGGCTTTAATGATTTTTCCACCAACACCGTGAACTAAAATTTTATCATGATCAAAAGCTTTACGCTCTTCTTGTAAATCACTTTGTATAACACGTTCAATAACATTATCATCTATATTATTGTATCGTGTAAAGTGAAGCATCAGTCGGTTGAAACGGTTTTCGAATTCATCTAAGACTTCTTTTTCTCCAAAAGCCTTTATAGTTGTGCCACGAGCAACAATTTTTAACTTAGGATAGTATTTTTTAATGGTTTCAAGATGAGTGTCTTGAGCGCCCCAAAAATCATTAGGTGCGATGTCTATGAGCTCGATAGTTCTTTCGTTCAAATGGAGTTGTATTTAATTAAAAAATAATCACTGATAATTATTAGCTTTGCATTTCTCAAATTTAATAAAATTTAAGTTTACGTTGCACCAATAGTTATAAACAAAATAATGTCAATAATTACCCTTACGACTGATTACGGATTAAAAGACCACTTTGTTGGTGCTTTGAAAGGGAAAATTTTATCAGAATTTCCGGAGGCAACAATTGTAGATATTTCGCATGATATTGACCCATTTAACACTGCAGAAGCCAGTTACATTATTAGTGCAGCATATAAAAGCTTTCCTAAGGGAACGGTTCATCTCATTGGTGTTGACGCTGAGTTAAACAAAGAAAATCAACATATAGCTATCGAATGGAACGATCATTTTTTTATTTGTGCCGATAACGGAATTCTTGGCATGCTCTCTCAAAATAGTATTCCAAAAAAAATGGTTGCTATCAATATTCACGATAGATTGCCTGTTGACACAACTGATTTGGACGTATTTGTAACTGTTGCTGCTCATATTGCTAGAGGTGGTTTGCTAAACGTGATTGGAAAAGAAATCACTGTTATAAAACAGGCTACCGAATTGCAGGCCATTGTTGCCGATGACCGAAACTCCATAAAAGGTTATGTAATTTACATTGACCATTTTGGAAATGTAGTAACCAATATTTCTAAAAAATTATTTTTAGAAATTGCGAAAGGGAGACCTTATGAAATTCCGATGATACAAAGACGAAATCAAAAAGTATCAAGTCCTATAAAAAATATTTGGGCGAAATATTCGGATATTGCAAATGCCAGAAATTATGAGGTTAAGAATTATGAAGGAGATAAATTAGCTATTTTTAACGAAGCAGGTTTTCTTGAAATTGCCATTTTTAGAAGTAATCCTATGACTGTTGGAAGTGCTTCTAGCCTTTTGGGATTAGGGTATCGGGATGCAATCGTTATTAATTTTATGAATTAAAATTTTTGATTGCAGATTTAAAGTAACTAATATAAAAACATTTATGTAAGCCATGAAAATAATCTATTTGCTATTTACTTTTTGTTATTTGCTAAATACGAATGCACAAACGGTAACCACATTTGCTGGTAGTACAGTTGGTTTTAATGACGGAGCAGCAACTATAGCAAAATTTAATTATCCTCGTGGATTGGCTGTTGCAACTGATGGAACTGTTTATGTAGCTGATACTGGTAATAATTGTATACGAAAAATTTCGGTAGAAGGGGTAGTAAGTACTTTAGCAGGAAATGGCATTAAAGGTTTTGCTGATGGTCTCGGAACTTCTGCTCAATTTAGCAGTCCTTGGGGTTTGGCTGTTGCAGCTGATGGAACTGTTTATGTAACAGAAATATATGATAATCGTATACGAAAAATTACTGCAGATGGATTGGTAACTACTTTATCAGAAAGTACTTTTGGTTTTACTGATGGTCTAGTTAGTATAGCTCAATTTAACCAACCCGCTGATTTGTCCATAGATGCAGATGGAACTCTTTTTATAGCAGATACTTACAATAATTCCATAAGGAAAATTACGACCGATAACATGGTAACCACCTTGGTAGGAGGTACTATGGGTTTTGGAAATGGTATAGGTACTTCTGCACGATTTCATTATCCTCAAGGTATTTCAGTAGCCTCAGATGGAACAATTTTTGTGGTAGATACTGGGAACCATAGTATTCGAAAAATTTCGGTAGAAGGAATGGTAACAACTCTGGCAGGACAATGGTTTCCTGGTTCTGCTGACGGTCCAGGAGCTTCAGCACTATTTAAATCTCCAAGTGACTTGACTGTTGCGAATGATGGAACTGTTTTTGTTGCAGATCATGCCAATCATCGGATAAGAAGAATTACGGTTGATGGATATGTAAGCACCCTAATAGGGAATTCTGAAGGTTTTGCTGACGGTCAAGGAATTGAAGTGAAATTTAATGATCCTCAAGGCATAGCAGTATCTTCTGATGGAGCTCTTTTTATATCAGACACATACAATCATCGCATAAGGAAAATAACAGGTAATTTAGCCACTGCCAATTTTCAATTAGAAAATCAAGTCTCAGTTTATCCTAATCCTACATCATCATTAATCAATTTGGAGTTAGATGCTGTTATAGCTATCAAAATTACTATATTTGATATGAATGGTAGAGCGCTACAATCTAAAAATATATTAGATAACAAAAACACTATAGATATAAGTAATCTCGCCAACGGTATTTATTTAATGCAAATAACTACTAGCAAAGGTACGATTTATAAAAAAATTGTGAAAAAGTAAAATCAAAAATCCAATGTTCATACGAATAGTAAAAATGTCCTTTCATGAAGAAAATATTCCAGCTTTTTTGGAAAACTTCGATATTATGAAAAGTAAGATACGAAATGCCCCAGGAAACCGTTTTCTTGAACTGTATCAGGACAAAAATGACAAATGCATTTTCTTTACATATAGTTATTGGGAAACCGAAGATGATTTAGAAAATTATAGAAAATCCGAACTTTTTTATGACGTTTGGACTTTTACAAAGAAATTATTCAATGCTAAGCCTGAAGCTTGGAGTGTAGATAAATTAGTAAGTTTGAAATAAATTTAGAACTCAAATACACCAATAAATAAATTAAACGAATTAAAATATAATGAACGCCATCATATTTCGAGAATTAAAATCTTTTTTTGGCTCACCAATAGGCTACTTGGTGATTGCTATTTTCTTATTGCTCAACGGATTGTTTCTTTGGGTTTTTGAGGGAGATTATAACATATTAAATAGCGGTTTTGCTGATTTGAGTCCGTTTTTTACCCTTGCCCCATGGATTCTGATTTTCTTGATTCCTGCCGTGACGATGCGCAGTTTTTCGGATGAAAAAAAACAAGGAACACTAGAGTTATTATTGACCAAACCTTTAAGCATTTGGGAAATCGTAAACGGAAAATTTTTTGGTTCTATAATATTAATTATTATCGCAATCATTCCAACATTTTTATACGTTTACGTTATTTCTAGTTTAGGAATGCCTGAAGGCAACATCGATTTAGGAAGTACAATGGGTTCTTATTTTGGATTACTATTTTTGATTAGTGCTTACTCTGCAATTGGAATTTTTACCTCTACACTTTCTGAAAATCAAATCGTTGCATTCATACTATCTGTTTTTTTATGTTTTATTTTTTATTTTGCTTTTGATAGTTTAGCGGTTTATTTACCAAGTATGGAAAATGTTGTTGCAGCTTTAGGCATGAACAATCATTTCAAAAGTATGAGCCGCGGTGTTATTGATACTAGAGATATTTTGTATTTTGTTAGTTTAACGATTTTGTTTCTTTCTTTTACTGTTTTTAAATTAAAATCTTTGAAATCGTAATGACAGTAATCAATAAAAATAATTTAAAAAATCTTTTGTTTACTATTTGTATTTTACTAATTGTAAACATTATAGGCAGTCAGTTTTTTCATCGTTTCGACTTAACACAAGACAAAAGATATACGCTTTCTCAAACTTCTTTAAACATTCTTAAAGAAGTAAAAGAACCTTTAATCATTGATGTTTTTTTAAAAGGGCAATTTCCTAGTGAATTCAAGAAATTACATACCGAAACCCAACAAATACTCGAGGAATACAAAGCCTATAATAAAAATATCACTTTTCAGTTCATAAACCCTATCGAAAACGATGAGGAAAGAGATACTATCATGCAATCGTTTATAGAAAGAGGCTTAACCCCAGTAAATGTTACTATTGAGGATAAAGGAAAACAAACTCAGGAAGTCGTCTTTCCGTGGGCAATTGCGACTTATAATGGGAGAAGTTTAAAAGTACCTTTATTAAAAAATATAATGGGAGCATCAACAGCTGAAAAAGTAGTAAGCTCGGTCCAGCATTTAGAATATGCTTTTGCTAATGCTTTTAATACCATTTCTAAAAATAAGGAAAAGAAAGTAGCTATTATTAAAGGAAATGGGGAGCTTCGAGATATTTTTATGGCCGATTTTATTAAGCAAGTTCGCGAAAATTATTACATAGGAACATTTACATTAGATTCAGTTGCCAAAAAACCAAACGAAAGTCTAGCCTACTTAAAAAAATATGATTTAGCAATTATTGCAAAACCTACCGAGAAATTTTCGGACGAAGAAAAACAAGTTTTAGACCAGTTCATTATCAATGGAGGAAAAACAATGTGGTTGGTCGATCAAGTAAATATGGAAATGGATAGTTTATACAACGATTCTGGAGCATCACTCGCCTATCCTCGTGATTTGAATTTAAATGATCTATTTTTTAAATATGGAATTCGTATAACTCCCACATTAGTAAAAGATATTATGGCTACTCCAATTGCCTTAGCCACTGGTGAAAAAGGAAGTGCAACACAATACACACAATACCCTTGGTTTTATTCACCTTTGATTTATCCATATGTAAAAAATCCAATTGTTAGTAATCTAGATGCATTGAAATTCGAATTTGTAAATGGTATTGACATTCTGAAAAATGATATTAAAAAAACGGTTTTATTACAATCGTCTCCCTATTCAAAACTGATTGGTACTCCTGTAGAAGTCAATTTAAACATGGTAACCGAACGACCTGAACAATCTGAATTTAAAAATACTGGCAATATACCTGTTGCGGTCTTGATGGAAGGAAAATTTAATTCAGTATATGAAAATAGAGTATTGCCTTTTCCAGATAATACATTTCAGTCGCAAGGAAAAATTAATAAAATGATAGTCGTTTCTGATGGAGATATTGTAAAAAATCAATTGGATAAAAACTTTCAACCTCTAGAATTAGGTTATGATAAATGGACCAATAAATTATACGGAAACAAAGAATTTATGATGAATTGCGTGAATTATTTGTTGGATGATAACGGACTTATTAACATTAGAAGTAAAGAAGTAAGCTTACCTTTGCTCGATAAAGAGAAAGTATACAGCAGTTACATCAAGTCGCAACTCATAACTGTCGGACTTCCAATTATTATATTGGTGTTTTTTGGTTTGACATTTACTTATATTCGCAAAAGAAAATACAGCAAGTAATGTTAATAAATTTCTTTTTGATTTATGGGAGTTTAAGATATATTTGTAAAACGTAGGCTAATTTTAAATTTTAAGTAAGTTTACACTAAAATTAAAAAAAATAAAATGAAATTTATAGTATCAAGTTCGTACTTATTAAAACAACTACAAGTATTAGGAAGTGTTATTAATAGCAGTAACACCCTACCTATTTTAGATAATTTTTTGTTTGAATTAGACAGCAAAACTTTAACCGTTTCTGCTTCTGATTTAGAGACAACCATGTCTGCCACTTTAGATATAGATTCTACGAGTAAAGGTAGTGTAGCAGTTCCTGCAAAGTTAGTTTTAGAAATATTAAAAACATTTCCTGAACAACCATTAACTTTTACTGTTGAGGAGAACAGCACTATTGAAATTAGTTCAAATTCTGGTAAATATGCTTTGGCGTATGCTCCAGGTGAAGAATTTCCTAAATCAGTAAATCTAGAAGATCCTTCTACAACACTTGTTCCTGCAGATGTATTAGCTACAGCTGTAAGTAAAACCATTTTTGCAGCTGGAAATGACGATTTACGTCCAGTAATGTCTGGAGTATTTTTTCAATTTTCACCAGAAGGTTTGACTTTTGTTGCAACTGATGCCCATAAATTGGTAAAATATGCTCGAACTGATGTAAAAGCGTCGCAAGTAGCCGATTTTATTATGCCTAAAAAACCATTAAATATTTTAAAAAGTATTCTTGGAACTTCAAATGCAGAAATAAAAATAGAATATAACGATTCGAATGCTACTTTCTCTTTTGACAATTATATATTAATGTGTCGTTTAATAGATGGCAAATATCCTAATTACGAAGCGGTAATTCCGAAAGAAAATCCAAATAAATTAATGATAGATAGAACTCAGTTTTTAAGTTCTGTTCGTCGAGTTGCCATTTTTTCTAATAAAACCACACATCAAATTCGATTAAAAATTGCAGGAGCTGAGTTAAACATTTCTGCTGAAGATATTGATTACTCTAATAAAGCTGAAGAACGATTGACTTGTGATTACCAAGGAGATGACATGCAAATTGGTTTTAACTCTCGTTTCTTAACAGAAATGTTAACCAACTTACAATCAGACATGATCATGCTAGAAATGTCATTACCAAACCGTGCTGGTATCCTTACTCCTGTAGATGGATTAGAGGATGGAGAAAAAGTAACAATGTTGGTGATGCCAGTAATGCTAAATAGTTAATTAAATAACCAACCAAAAACCACTAAAAAAGGCTATTAGAAATTTCTAGCAGCCTTTTTTTATTCAGAAAATAAGATTTATTTCAAAACTAAAATAGCTTCATTTGCAGAGGAAAGCTCAGCATATTTTAATGCAGTAAATCCTTTCTCATCTTTTTCGTTTAGTTTAGCCCCATGTTCTAATAAAAATTTGATAATTTCTACTTTATTATAACGTGCCGCAACCATTAACGGTGTCATTCCGTTTGATTTTTCATTAACATCAGCACCATATTCCACAAACTTTTTTACGATATCTAATTCACCCCTACTAATTGCCACACATAAAGGAGTTGATGTACTATTTAAATACTTTTCATTGATTTGATTTGATGTTGTTTCAACGATTGAAGCTGTTGCAACACTAGAAAAAGTGATTAAGGCAATTCCTAAAATAATTGTTTTTTTCATGATAATTGTTTTTTGATTAATAATGATTAATTTACTAGACGCTTGAATTTAAAAATAGTTACAATTATATTTTAATTTTAACATTCAATTAATAAAACTATCTGTAAATTAACTATCAAAATATAATATATTTCAATTTTAATGTCATTTTCATAATCACCTAAAAAATATATCAACGGATAATTTTGTTTTAACTGTTTATGAAGCAATTCGATTTGCCAACTTATTTTGTACAATGTTGCTAATAAATAAGCTCTTAACTCAAATAAATTGGTAATAAATTCAAATTCTCTTTTATTTGCTCTGTCATAAAATTTTACTTTACTGACTTTTAAAAATGAGGCACCTTTTACTTTCTTTATCGCTGCTATTTCAATAATTTCATCCGATAAAACAACACTATGAATTTAATCTAAAACTTCATTTACTCTTAAAATGTTACAATTTTCATTGGCTTTTATTCGAGTTACAAATCCTATTTTCTTTGACTGTAAAATATTTGAAAGCCTTGTAATCATTGTAACTTTAATCTAAAAAACATATATGGTCTTGTAATCACATTTTAGCTTTTCTAAAAAATATGGTGGCGAGTCGTCGCTAGCTTAACCATAACAAACTTGGTGATTTTTGATAGGTATTAATAGACGAATGAACTTTAATTTCGCCTTTTCTTTTGGCGTTTTTTTGACTTTCTTCCAACAAAACTCAGAATATAATTAAACTAATTATTTCCTATCGACAATTTTAACCTTCCTTTTTAAAACATTTTGAATTCGGAGGTAAGACAAAACCGAACCGTATTCGAACAACAATAAATTATATCTTCAAAAAAATCAATCCTTATATTCTTATTTAATACTGACAAAGTGCTTCGTTTTGGAATATGACCCAGCTTAAAAAATCCTGTTTAGCCAAACAATACAAGCATTGCTACAGATATTTCACTTAGCGAATTAAACTTGGCAAACGAACAAAATAGCATACATATCAGATAGTCTTTACTTTTTAAATGTTTATCTGAATAACTCTTTTTGACTGTTTATTTTATTTTTTTATTTTCAATCAAAGAATTCATTTATACTAAAACAGATTTATTTGATAAATAATTACTTTTACTCTTAGTTTTTGTCTTTTGCAAAACTATATTACGTTTTTAATTGAGAAACTCTTTTTATGGCTTGTTTTTTATTTACTCTTATCGGACAACAAGGATTATATATATAAAAACCCAAATTTTTTTCAATACTTTTGCTGAATGTTAAAAGCAGTTATAATTGGTTCTGGCAACGTTGCACAACATTTATTAAAAGCATTTCAAAAAAGTGATAAAATAGATGTTATTCAAGTTTTCGCTAGAAATAAGGAGAATATTACATCCCTTATCGATTCAAAAAAAGTAGTATCAAACTTTGATGAGCTTTTAGAGGCTTCAGTCTATTTTATTTGTGTTTCAGATAAAGCTGTTATTGAAGTTTCCTCAAAAATTCCATTTTCAAATAAATTAGTGCTTCACACAGCAGGTAACATTGCTATAGAAACTTTAGATCCTAAGAACATTCGTGGTGCTTTTTATCCTGTTCAAACTTTTTCTAAATCAAGAAATCTGGATTTTTCAAAAATCCCTGTTTGTATAGAAGTGGAAGAAGAAAGCATGTATAAAACAATAGAAATCATTGCTTTGTCAGTTACAGATTTGGTTTATAGAGTAACATCTGAACAAAGAAAAGCAATACATATTGCTGCTGTTTTTGTCAATAACTTTGTGAATCATTTATATGAAATAGGAAAAGAGATAAGTGATAATAATTTAATTTTATTCGAAATTTTACATCCGTTAATTCAAGAAACCGCGGCTAAAATTATAACACTAAACCCTGATGAGGCACAAACAGGACCAGCAAAAAGAGGTGACATGCAAACAATTGATTCACATTTAGATTTTTTAACAAATGAAAATCAAAAACAAATATACAAGCTACTAACTCAATCCATTATAAATCATGGCAAAAAGCTATAAGGAAATCATGAATAATATTACCACATTTATTTTTGATGTGGATGGGGTTTTAACTGACGGAACAGTTCATGTATCACAAACAGGCGAAATGCTACGAGAAATGAATATAAAAGATGGATTTGCTATGAAAGCGGCTCTAGAAACCGGTTATAATGTCTGTATTATTTCGGGCGGTAGCAATGACGGGGTTCGTATTCGATTGAGAAATTTAGGTATTACTGATATTCATCTTGGCGCGCCTGATAAAGTAGCAACTTTTAAGGAGTATGTTGAATTGTATAATATTAAACCTGAGCAAGTGCTATATATGGGCGACGATATTCCTGATTTTCACGTCATGCAATTAGTAGGGTTGCCTACTTGCCCTCAAGATTCAAGCCCTGAAATAAAAACAATATCTAAATATATTTCTCATAAAAACGGAGGAAAAGGTGCTGTTCGCGATGTTATAGAACAAGTTATGAAAGTACAGGAAAAATGGAATATGTATTATAACGGAAAACACGATTAATAATTTACAACAAAAGTTTAAGATCTTTTTTAGCCTAGCATACAATTAAAATGAATTACTTAAAACTTATTCGATACCAAAACCTATTGCTGTTAGCTTTAATGCAACTTACATTTCGCTATGGATTTTTGAAACTACAAAACGTAACATTGTCATTAGCCGACTGGCAATACCTGCTACTTGTTTTATCTACAGTTTGTATTGCAGCAGGAGGCTATATTATTAATAACATTTTTGATTTTAAGACTGATACAGATAATAAACCAAACGATGTTGTTGTTGGCAAATACATATCGGAGAGTTTGGCCTATAATCTTTATACAGGTTTTACAATTATTGGTGTGGTAATTGGTTTTTATTTATCAAATGTGATTCAAAAACCCAGTTTTGCATCGATTTTTATTATTATAGCCGCAACACTTTATTTGTATGCAACTAGTTTAAAACAGAGTCTACTTATAGGTAACATAATAATTGCTTTATTACTTTCTTTTAGTGTTATTATTATTGGAGTTTTCGATTTGTATCCCACTACATACGATGGAAATCGAGCAGTTATGGGTTTAATTTTTGGCATTTTATTAGACTATGCAATTTTTGCTTTTATAATTAATTTTATTAGAGAAATTACTAAAGATTTAGAAGATGTAAATGGCGATTATAATCAAGAAATGAGCACTTTGCCAATAATTTTAGGGGTAAAAAGAACATCGCAATTAGTGTTCTTTATAAGCTTTATTCCATTGGGATTTATTCTCTACTATATTTATTCTTATTTGTTTAATAACGGACTAGTTTTAAGTACCATTTACGGAATGGTTTTCATACTTTCTCCCCTAATTTATTTTACAATTAAAATGGCATCTGCAAAAAAACAAAGAGACTTTAAGCACTTAAGCTTAGTATTAAAATGGATTCTTTTTTTCGGAATTTTTTCTATTGCAATAATCTCATTAAATATGAAATACAATGCTTAGAGAAAAACTTAAAAATTATAAAATAATTCTAGCTTCTGGATCGCCTAGAAGACAACAGTTTTTTAAAGATTTAGAAATTGATTTTGAAATTAGACTAAAGGAAATCGAAGAAGTGTATCCACCAAATCTAATAGAAGAAGACATTACCGATTATTTAGCTGTACTGAAAAGTGATGCTTTTGAAGGAGAATTATGCGATAACGAGATTTTGATTACTAGCGACACGATAGTTTGGCATGATAATAAAGCATTAGGAAAACCAAAAGATTATGAAGATGCTTTTTTGATGTTGCAATCATTATCCAACAAAACGCATAAAGTAATTACTTCTGTTTGTTTTAAAACCAAGTCTAAAACTGAAGTAATTTCTGAAACTACATTGGTAACTTTTCATGAGTTGAGTAATGATCAAATTCAATATTATCTTGATAATTATAAGCCTTTTGACAAAGCGGGTAGTTATGGTATTCAAGAATGGATAGGATTTGTAGGG